>JALYJV010000089.1 GCA_030775105.1 Pseudomonadota bacterium
TACGCGCGTACGCGCGCCGGCCATGTCGGTGGTCCAGTCGAGGCCGAGCGCATCGCAGCCGGTTTCCGCCATCGCTTCCAGATGCTGACCGCCATTCTTGGTGAACAGGATCACCGGCACATCAGGCGCAACGCGTTTGAGGTGGGCGACGATGCGCGCCATCGGTTCCAGCGAGAAGCGCAGGTAGTCGTGGGGTGCGAGGATGCCGCCCCAGGTGTCGAAGATCATCAGCGCATCGGCACCGGCGCTCAGCTGCGCTTCGAGATACAGACTGACGGACGCAGACAGTTTCGCGAGCAGACTGTCGAGCATCTCGGGCGCGTCATACGCCATGCGCTTGATGATCGTGTAGTCCGAGCCGCCCGCACCTTCGACCATGTAGGTCGCCAGCGTCCAGGGGCTGCCGGAGAAACCGATCAGCGGCAGGCGGTTACCGAGCGCGGAGCGGATCGTGCGCACCGCGTTCATCACATATCGCAGTTCGCCTTCCGGATCCGGGACCCCAAGTGCTTCGATGCTGCGCGCATCGCGCAGCGGTCGATCGAACACCGGGCCTTCGCCTTCGACGAAACGCAGGCCCAGGCCCATCGCATCCGGAACTGTCAGAATGTCGGAGAACAGGATCGCGGCGTCGAGATCGAAACGCGCGAGCGGTTGCAGCGTGACTTCGCAGCACAGCTCAGCGTTGCGACACAGGCTCATGAAGTCGCCGGCCTTGGCGCGCGAGACGCGGTACTCCGGCAAATAGCGACCGGCCTGACGCATCATCCACACCGGTGTGCGATCTACCGGCTGGCGACGCAGGGCACGCAGGAAGCGGTCGTTCTTGAGGATCATGGGGCGAATTTAATTGGAACGGATGGATCGCGCCTGAACGGCGGCGGCGATTTCATTCTGAATCGAGATCGCCATGCCACGCGGATCTGCGGCGTCGCGGATCGGCCGGCCGATGACCAGATAGTCGGCGCCGGCGGTAATCGCGGCAGATGGCGTCATGATGCGTTTCTGATCCGCCTCCACGCGATTCTCGACCGGGCGGATGCCGGGCGTCACGCAGATCAGTTCGCGTGGCGCTTCGAGGCGCAGTCGTTCGACTTCCAGCCCTGACGAGACGACGCCATCGCAACCGGCTGCGAGTGCACGACGCGCGCGGGACAGCACAAGGTCTGCGATGTTGCAGTCGAAGCCGAGGTCCTTGAGATCACCCTGATCGAGACTGGTCAGCGCCGTGACGGCAAGCACCTTGAGCGAGCCGGCCTTGGCCTTCGCTGCAGCTTCCATGATCGACTGATTGCCGTGGATCGTGCAGAAGTCCGCACCACGATCTGCCAGATTGCGCACCGCGCGGCCGACGGTTTCCGGGATGTCGAAGAACTTGAGGTCCACGAAGACCTTCTTCTGCTCGGCCTTGAGCCAGTCGAGCAGATCGAAGAAACCCGGCGCCATCAGCAGTTCCATGCCGATCTTGTAGAAGCTCACGCTGTCGCCCAGCGTGTGCACCAGCCTGCGCGCTTCGGTGGCGTTCGGGACGTCGAGCGCGGCAATCAGACGGTCGTGGGTCGGGATGGTGTTCAAAAATCAGTATCCGGTCTGCAGGAAATCAATGGCGGCGAGCGATGCTGCCCGGTGTAGAGCAAAGATCGGATGGGTCCCGAACCGACCCTGCACAGGTAAAGCACATTGTCTTGTGCCTCAGCCCCTTGCGCAAGGAAACCGCGCACAGCGCGCGACTTGTCTCAATTCTGAATAACTGGATCGCTAGCGTATGGCCCGTGCCCAAAACCGAGCCTGCCGTGGCCCTGCCTGCCGAAGAAATCTGTTTCATGTCACCGACCTATCGGGGGGATATCGACCGCTTCCAGTTGCTGCGCGAGTCGATCACGGCCTACGGCCAGGGACATATCCGCCATTACGCGCTGATCGACACCGAAGACCTGCCGCTGCTCGAGCATCTGGATCTGCCAAATGTCGTGCCGGTCACGACCGCACAGCTGCTCGCGCCGGAAGTCGAGGCTGGGCGCATCGCCTACAACCGCAGCGGCGGGCGGGTGGTCAAACGCTGGCAGCGCAGCTTCAACAAGCGTCTGGGGTGGTTTCCGAATGCACGCTGCTATGGCTGGCAGATCCAGCAATTGCTGAAACTGGCCGCGCCGGCTGTATTGCCGGAACGCGTGTTCGTCAGCTTCGATTCCGATCTCATCGCCTGCGGTCGATTCGGCCTTGATGACTTCATGTGCGACGGCAAGGTCGCGCTGTACGAATCGCGCTTTGCACTGACGAAGCCGAAGGAGCCGGGCGGCTGGCATGGCAACGCCTGCCGCCTGCTGGATCTGCATGATCCGGTGAACATCGGTGAAGAAACGGCGGACTACGTTGCGCAGCCTTTCGTGTTCGAGAAAAGCAATGCGCAGGCATTGCAGCAGTGGCTGGAGCAGCGCTACCAGCAGCCGTGGTGGCGAAGCGTGCTCGATCTGCCGCTCGGCGGATGGTCGGAGTTCATGATCTACGGCGAGTTTGTGCGCAGCCATCTGAACTACGCCGGTGTGTTCCAGAGGCCGGTCCGTGCCAACAGCTTCTGGATCCAGAACCGTGCGCAGTTCGAGAACGCCGAAACGCTGATCCAGCGCGCATTCGATGATCCCGACGTTCACTTCCTGTGTCTGCAGGCCGATGACCATGGCGTGTGGACATTGGATCGCTACAGCGAAACCGTGAGGAGATGCATCGACGCCTCACTGAACCCTGTCCGTGCGCCAGTGCGACAGACGCGGACGCCGCGCAGCGACAACCCGCTCGAAGTGCTAGGCCTTGAGCGCGGCCTCGAACTTGCCCGTGCTCGGTCCACCCACGGCGCGTAGCTCCTGCGCGAACAGCGTGATCCGCCATTCCTCGAGGATCCAGCGCGCCGGGTGCAGCGGTGTCGGCAGCTTGCGCGCCATCGGAGCGATCTGCCGGGTCAGGTCATCATCACGCGCCGGCTTGTTGGCGAGGCGCTCGAGGCGAATGTCGATCGCGCGCAGGTAAAGGGCCATGCGTGACCAGTGCTCGTGCGGGATCGCGATGATAAAGCCGGGGGTGAACAGGCCGTCGAGCTGAGTCCGCATGTCGGTGATCGAATCCGGCCAGCGGTCGTTCAGGGCTTTCAGGCGTGCTCGAAGCTCACGGGCTTTGGTCAGCCAGTTCGCGATGACGTCGATGCGCTGGATTGCATCGACAGAGAACGTGCCTCGTAGTTCAAGCGCGGCCTGGAACGCATTGCGCGTTCGCACGCTGCCCAGATCGAATGTCGCCTCGGCGCTGCGCTGGCCGACGGCTGCAGCTACGGTGTCGATATCGAGCGAGAACGACGCGAGCAGCAGGGCGAGTTTTGATCGAACCGCCTTCTGAATGTCGCGCGTGCGTTCCGGCATGCGCAACAACAGCAGCGCGCGCACGCCGTGGCGGTGCGCCGCTGTCGAAGCTTCGGCTGACTCGAACAGACGCAGGTCCACGCGCTCGCCCTGCACGTCGAGCGCGGGCCAGGCACGTGCGCCAGTGCCCAGCGTCACGTGTGCGGGCAGATCGTCGAAGTCCCAATCGCTCAGGCCTTGCCGACTCCAGCGGCTCAGCGTGTCGTCGCGCGTCGCTGCGGCGTTGAGGGCGGTGCGCGCCGCCCCGCTGTACTTGCCCTGCAGCGCTTCGAGCGTGTCGCTGACGCTGAGCACCTTGCCGTGCTCGTCTTCAAGCTGGAAGCGCGGCTTGAGATGGGCATCGAGGCGCTGCGGATCGAACTCCTCCGGTGTCACTGCAACGCCGGTCATCGCGGTCAACGCCGTGCACAGCTGAGCGAGCAATGAGCCTGGTGGCTCCACACGCGCCGCCGCCGCGATGGCGAACTCGGCGGCCGGCGTGAACGCGCGGCGCACTCGATTCGGCAGGCTGCGGATCAGTGCTTCAACCTTCGCTGCCCGCAGTCCAGGCACCAGCCACTCGAAGATCTCGCCGGGCAGCGCATGCGCCTGTGCGAGCGGGATGTGGAAGGTCACACCATCATGCTCGGCACCCGGATCGTGGTGGTACGACAGCGCGATACTGACATCACCGATGTCCAGATGATCCGGAAACAGCGTGCTGACATCGGCGCTCACGCCGGGGCGCAGCGCGTCCGCCTCGTCGAGCTTGAGGCGGGCAACATCGGACGCGTTCTTTGGATCATGCAGCCAGCGCTTGAGCGCGGCCGTCGTGCAGATTGTCGGCGGCAGGCGCGCGGCGTACCAGGCTTCGAAATGCGCGTCGTCGGCGAGTAGGTCGGGCCGGCGCAGGCGCACTTCCTTGTCGCGAACCACCGCTATCACTTCGAGGTTGTGCTCGAGGAACGCCGGCTTCTTCTGCATCTCGCCGGCAACGAGGCCGTCGCGGATGAAGATGTCGCGGGCTTCCTTCGGGTGACTGGACCCGTAGTGTTTCGGTCGCGTTGTCAGCGGCATGCCGAGCAGGCTCACGTGCTCGACCGCGCTGACTTCGCCGCGTTGCGCGTTCCAGGTCGGATGCAGCAGCGAACGCTTCACCAGATGACCACCGACCAGCTCCAGCCATTCCGGCTCGATCGCCGCATTGGTGCGCGCGTACAGCCGCGAGGTCTGTGCGAGCTGCGCGCTCATCACCCAGGCCGGAGTCTTCTTCGATAGCGCTGAACCCGGATGCATGTGGAAGCGCCGGCCCTTCGGCCCCTGGTACTCCGGCTGCTCCGGCAACTTCTGACCGATGTGGTCGATCAGGCCGGCGAGCAGTGCCTGGTGGATCGGCGCGTAGAGTGCCTCCAGAGATTCCACCGTCCATTCTGTCGTGCTGGACTCTTTGCCCTTTCCGAGCATGTCGACAATCTGCCGGTGCACCGCCTCCCATTCCTCCATGCGCAGGAAGGACACGAAATGCTCGCGGCACAACTTGCGCAACTGGCGGTTGGTCGACCCCGCGCTCCATTCGCGCCAGCGTTGCCACAGCAGCAGCAGCGACAGGAAGTCAGAGCGACGATGCCGCCACTGTGCGTGCGCATTGCGCGCAGCGTCCTTCGCATCCGGGGGCACTTCATGCGGGTCCTGCACCGACAGAGCGGCCGCAAGCACGAACACCGCGTCACGCACCATGCTGTCGCGCCCAGCCATCGCGATGCGCGCAATGCGTGGATCGAGCGGCAGGCGCGCCAGCTCGCGGCCTTGCGCGGTCAGCTTGCCCTGCTCATTGAACGCACCCAGGGTCTGCAGTACGCGTGACGCCTCGGCGACGTGACGACCATCTGGAGGATCGACCCACGGAAACTCATCGACCTGGCCCAGCCCCAGTGAAGCCATCTGCAGCAGCACGCCAGCGAGGTTGGCGCGCTTGATCTCGGGGTCGGTGAACAGCGGACGTTGCGCGAAATCGTCTTCGGCATACAGGCGCACGCAGATGCCGGGGCCGAGGCGGCCGCAGCGGCCCGCACGCTGGTTCGCGGCCGCCTGCGACACCGGTTCGATCTGCAGCTGCTGCACGCCGGTGCGCGGCGCATAACGGTTCAGGCGGGCGAGGCCGGTATCGATGACGTAGCGGATGCCGGGTACGGTCAGCGAGGTTTCGGCGACATTGGTCGCGAGCACGATGCGCGGCGCGCGGCCGGTGCTGAACACCTTGTCTTGTGCCGCTGCAGCGAGACGCGAGTACAGCGGCAGGATCTCTGCCTTCGGATAGCGTCCGCCGAGTACGCGCGCGGTATCGCGGATTTCGCGTTCACCAGGAAGAAACACGAGGATGTCGCCATCGCCGCGACCGCCACGCCACAGCGAGTCGGTGGCAGTCGCGACAGCGTCCTCCATGTCGGCGTCTTCGCCGATGGCCTGATAGCGCGTCTCGACCGGAAAGGTGCGACCGGACACCGTGATGATCGGTGCGCCATCAAAGTGCGCCGACAGTCGCTCGGGATCGAGCGTTGCCGATGTCACGATGATCTTGAGATCAGGCCGCTGCGGCAGGATGCGCTTGAGCCAGCCGAGCAGGAAATCGATGTTGAGGCTGCGCTCGTGCGCCTCGTCGATGATGATCGTGTCGTAGGCACTGAGCTGGTGATCGCGCGCGAGTTCCGCAAGTAGAATGCCGTCGGTCATCAACTTGACCAGCGTGCCGTCCGACGTGCGTCGATCAAACCGCGTTTCGTAACCGACCAGTGCGCCGATGCTGGTCTTCAGCTCGGACGCGATGCGCTGCGCAACGCTGCGCGCGGCGAGACGGCGCGGCTGGGTATGGCCGATCAGTCCGCGCGTGCCGCGGCCCAGCTCCAGGCACAGCTTCGGCAACTGCGTGGTCTTGCCCGAACCGGTTTCGCCGCAGACGACGACGACCTGGTGCTCCCGGATCGCGTCCAGCAATTCCTCGCGCGCCTGCACGACCGGCAGCTCGGCGGGAAATTCGATTTCCTTTGGACGCAGACGCTGGCGATTCTCGGCGCGCAGCTGCGCCTGCTGCAGGTCTGCGGTGAAGCGCACAACATCGAATCGCTCCGCACGCGCACGATCCAGCTGCGCACGCAGACGCGCGGCGTCGCGAACCAGCAGCTTTTCGGACACGCTCGCGAATTGCGAACGCAGGTCGCCCAGGCCAGTCACGGCAGCGTGCTCAGTCCGCCGGTGTCGCCGGGCTGATGCCGAGCTGGGATTCGAGTTCGCCGACGCGGGCTTCGAGCGCCTGCACGCGCGCCAGCAAGGCCGGAAGATCCACGCGCTCGCCGCCGGAAACGGAGCCTGTTGCGGAGGGCGTCTCGAAGGCCACGGAGTCCTGCGCGCCACAGACGGTGTGGCCATAGCGTGTCGCCGCCTGTCCATGCGCGCGCGGTAGCTGAACAACCAGCGGCGTCGCACGATCGGCCAGATCGGCCAGCGCGGCCGAGAACGCATCCGCATCGCCGGGGCCGCCGAGCGGAAGTGCGTTCGCGCGCAGTTCTGCCGCGGTCTGCGAGGAGCGCAGGATCAGCGTGGTCAGCAGCGCCATCGTCTGTGGCTTGAGCATCAGCTGATGCATGAACTGCTGCCGCCACTTCTGCACGCGACCGCTGAAGCTGTCGCGGGTGACGAGCTTGAGCTCGTCTAGCCGGTTCAGCGCCGCGCCGACGTCGCCTTCGGTCAGGTTCATCACCGGATGACGCGAGGTCTTCTGGTTCGTCGCCATCATGATGGCGTTGACCGTCATCGGGTAGTACTGCGGCGTGGTGATCGATTTCTCGACCATCACCGCGACGACACGGGCCTCGTGGGCGCTGAGGATAAGTTCTGCCATTGCGTTCTCTGCTGCGAATCCGGGCCGCGACTTTACTCGCCTTGTGTGGCCGAAGTCAGGCCTACACGCAGAATGGCGCCATCTTCGGCATCCGTCAGCAGATAGAGATAGCCGTCCGGTCCCAGTCGCACATCGCGGATACGCCGATTGATGCCATCGAGCAGGCGCTCCTCATGGGTGACTTTGTCGCCGTCCAGCTCCAGGCGCACGAGCTGGCCGAACTTCAGCGAGCCGACAAACAGGTTGCCGCGCCAGGCGGGAAAGCGATCCGCGGTGTAGAACGCCATGCCGCTGGGTGCGATCGACGGCACCCAGTAGTGAACCGGCTGTTCCAGGCCCGCCGCTTTGGAGATGCCGTCACCGACCTCCATGCCGGAATACTCGCGCCCGTAGGTGATCACCGGCCAGCCGTAGTTGCGGCCGGCAATCGGAATGTTGACCTCGTCGCCGCCCTTGGGGCCGTGCTCGTGGAGCCACAGTTTTCCAGTCTGCGGATGGACGGCGGCGCCCTGTGGATTGCGATGGCCGTAGGACCAGATCTCGGGTCGGCCGCGCTTGCCGGCCGCGTCCGGATTGTCCGCAGGAATGCTGCCGTCCGCCTGGATACGCACGACCTTGCCCAGATCATTGTCGAGCGTCTGTGCGGAATCCCGCTGCGAGCCGCGGTCACCGAGCGTGACGTACAGTGTTCCGTCCGCAGCAAACGCCAGGCGCGAGCCGAAATGCTGAGCCGATCGGATGTCCGGTTTCTGACGGAAAATGACTTCGAGGTCTTCGAGCGCTGATGGCGTCAGTCGCGCGCGCGCGACGGCGGTTCCATTGCCGTTGACGCGCGGCTCCGAGTAGCTGATATAGATGTGCTGGGACTTCGCGAAATCCGGAGCCGGCACCACGTCCAGCAAGCCGCCCTGCCCGCGTGCAACAACTTCCGGCACGTTCTTCAGCGGTGGCGACAACACCCCGGTCGCTGAGACAAGGCGCATCCGTCCGGGACGCTCGGTGACCAGCATCCGACCGTCCGGCAGGAACGCCAGCGACCACGGATGCTCGAGGCCCTGCGCCACTGTTGTCACAGCCAGCGTACCGCGCTCGCTGTCGAAGCGGAGTGGTTTGCCGGACGATACGGCGACTGCCGCCGATGAAGGTTCCGAACAGGCGGAAACGCCGGACATGAGCAGCGTCAGTGCAAGCACATTGCGGACGAGTGACATGGATATGCGCAAGGTTCCGTGAGGGGCTGCACATAGTACGTCTCGCAGCCCGCGGCGGTTGCACCGACATCGCCGCGTAATGCGGCAGGGCTCAGCTGGCCTGATTTCGCATCCAGTCGGCAAGCGGCACCAGCGCTTCCAGCAGGGATTGCACGAGCGCCGCCGCCAGCGCGCGTTCTTTCATCGCCGCATTCATGCACTGCAGCCACTGATCGCGTTCGGATTCGCCGATCGAGAACGGCAGATGGCGCGCACGCAGCCGCGGATGGCCGAAGCGCTCGACGAAATGCTGTGGCCCGCCGCTCCAGCCGCACAGATACCAGAACAGCTTGTTGCGCGAACCGCTCAGTTCTTGCGGATGCAGCGCGCGGATGGCGGCGTAGGCCGGATCGCTATCCATGCGGTCGTAGAACGCGTCGACCAGCGCCCGCACGCCCGGCTCACCGCCGAGCGCGTCGAAGAGGGTCGACTCGCTCACTCAGACGCCGAGATAGTCGAGGATGCCCTCAGCCGCTTCGCGACCTTCGAACACCGCCGTCACGACGAGGTCCGAGCCGCGCACCATGTCGCCGCCAGCGAAGACCTTCGCATTGGCGGTCTGGAACTTGAACTGACCCCGCGGCAGTCCGGCGCTGGTCGGCTTGGCCAGCCCGCCACCGTGGACCTTCATCCGACCGTCTTCGTGTAGATCGAGCTTGTGCTCGCCGAACCACGGCGCCGGACTCGGACGGAAACCGAAGGCGATGATGACGCGATCGGCTTCGATGATTTCTTCCGAACCTTCGACGACTTCCGGCTTGCGGCGGCCCTTGGCGTCGGGCTTGCCGAGCTGGGTCGTGACGAGCTTGACGCCTTCGACCTTGCCGTTGCCGACGATCGCGACCGGCTGGCGGTTCCACAGGAACTCGACGCCCTCCTCCTTGGCGTTGGCGACTTCGCGACGCGAACCTGGCATGTTGGCTTCGTCGCGGCGATACGCGCAGTGCACGCTCTCCGCGCCCTGGCGGATCGAGGTGCGCACGCAGTCCATCGCGGTATCACCGCCGCCGAGCACGACGACGCGCTCGTTCTTGACGTTGAGCGCAGCGTCGCCTTCCTTGGCTTCGCCGAGCAGCGGATTGATGTTTGCGATCAGGAACGGCAGCGCTTCGAACACGCCGGGCAGATCTTCACCGGGGAAGCCACCCTTCATGTAGTTGTAGGTGCCCATGCCGAGGAACACCGCGTCGTAGTCCTTGAGCAGGCTGTCGAAGCTGATGTCCTTGCCGATCTCGACGCCGAGGCGGAATTCCACGCCCATGCCTTCGAGCAGCATGCGGCGTGTTTTCACGACTTCCTTTTCGAGCTTGAACGGCGGGATGCCGTAGGTCAGCAGGCCGCCGATCTCGTTGTACTTGTCGAACACGATCGGCTTCACGCCGTTGCGCGCGAGGATGTCGGCGCAGCCGAGTCCGGCCGGACCGGAGCCGACGATCGCGACGCGCTTGCGCGTCCACTTGACCTTGGACATGTCCGGGCGCCAGCCCTGCTTCACGGCTTCGTCGGTGATGTACTTCTCGATGCTGCCGATCGTGACGGCACCGAAGCCTTCGTTGAGCGTGCATGCGCCTTCGCACAGGCGATCCTGCGGGCAGACGCGTCCGCAGACTTCCGGCAGCGAGTTCGTGCGATGCGACAGCTCGGCGGCGGCAAACAGGTTGCCTTCCTCGATCAGCTTCAGCCAGTTCGGAATGAAGTTGTGCACCGGGCACTTCCACTCGCAGTACGGGTTGCCGCAGGCCAGGCAGCGGCCGGACTGCGCCTTGGCCTGCTCCGGCTGGAACTGCCCGTAGATTTCGCGGAAGTCGTGGATGCGCACCTCGACCGGCTTCTTCGCCGGATCGTGGCGCGGCAGGTCAAGGAATTGGTTTGCGTTCTTGGCGCCCATGTTCTGGCTCGATACGTTCTGAATGCTGGAAGGGGGCTTAAGCGGCTGCGCGCACGGAGTCGATCAGCGAACTGATCTCGGCAGCACGCGGCTTCACCAGCCAGAACTTGCCGACGAAGTCGGCCCAGTCGGCGAGGATCTGCTGCGCCCAACGCGAGCCGGTGACCGTTGCGTAATCGCTGATCACGTTGCGCAGGTAGTTCTCGTGCGCCTCCATCGATTCCGACACGACACGGTGGATGTCGATCAGCTCGTGGTTGTAGCGATCGACGAAGCTGCGTTTCTCGTCGAGCACGTAGGCAAAGCCGCCGGTCATGCCCGCACCGAAGTTGACGCCGGTGCGACCGAGCACGACGACGACACCACCGGTCATGTACTCGCAGCCGTGGTCGCCACAGCCTTCGACGACCGCATGCGCGCCCGAGTTACGCACCGCAAAGCGCTCGCCGGCCATGCCCGCGGCGTACAGCAGACCGCCGGTTGCACCGTACAGGCAGGTGTTGCCGATGATCGCGGCGTCACGGGTTTCGTAGCGAACGTTCTTCGGCGGCTTGACGACGATGCGACCACCGGCCATGCCCTTGCCAACGTAGTCGTTGGCATCACCTTCGAGTTCGAGATGCAGGCCGCCGGCATTCCAGACGCCGAGGGATTGACCCGCCGTGCCCTTGAGCTTCACCGTGATCGGCTTCTCGGACATGCCGAGGTTGCCGTGGCGGCGGGCGATCTCGCCGGACAGGCGCGCGCCGATCGAGCGATGACGATTGCTCACCGTGTAGTGGAAGATGCCGCCGGTCTTGTGGCCGATCGCGGGCATGCAGTCCTCAAGCATCGCTTCGGCCAACTCACCCTTGTCGAACGGCTCGTTGTTGAACATGCAGTACTGCGCGCTCGGCAGCACCATGCCCGACGATTCGAGAATCGGCGTGAGGTCGAGGTTCTGCGCCTTGGCGCTGCGCTGCTCCTCGATCTCGAGCAGATCGGTGCGGCCGATCAGTTCGGCAATCGTGCGGATGCCGAGCGAAGCCATCCATTCGCGCGTCTCGATCGCGACGAAACGGAAATAGTTCATCACCATTTCCGGCAGGCCGATGAAGTGCTCAAGACGCAGCACCTGGTTCTGCGTTGCAACACCTGTTGCGCAGTTGTTGAGATGGCAGATGCGCAGGTACTTGCAGCCCAGCGCGACCATCGGCGCGGTGCCGAAGCCGAACGACTCTGCGCCGAGGATCGCCGCCTTGATGACGTCGAGACCGGTCTTGAGGCCGCCGTCAGTCTGCACGCGGACCTTGTCGCGCAGATTGTTCATGCGCAGCGTCTGGTGGGTTTCCGACAGGCCGAGTTCCCAAGGCGTGCCGGCGTACTTCACCGAGGTCAGCGGGCTCGCGCCGGTGCCACCGTCGTACCCGGAGATCGTGATCAGGTCGGCATAAGCCTTGGCGACGCCGGCCGCGATCGTGCCGACGCCCGGACCGGACACCAGCTTGACCGACACCAGCGCCTGCGGATTGACCTGCTTCAAGTCAAAGATCAGCTGCGCGAGATCTTCGATCGAATAGATGTCGTGATGCGGCGGCGGCGAGATCAGCGCAACCCCGGGGCGTGAGTAACGCAGGCGCGCGATCATGTCGTTGACCTTGTCGCCCGGCAGCTGGCCGCCTTCGCCGGGCTTCGCACCCTGCGCGACCTTGATCTGCAGCACTTCGGCATTGACCAGGTAATGCGGAGTGACGCCGAAACGACCAGACGCGACCTGCTTGATCTTCGACATCTTCTCGGTGCCGTAGCGCGCCGGATCTTCACCGCCTTCACCGGAGTTGCTGCGGCCGCCGAGACGGTTCATCGCGATCGCCAGCGCTTCATGTGCCTCTGGCGACAGCGCGCCGAGCGACATGCCGGCCGAGTCGAAACGCTTGAGGATCGTCTCGATCGGTTCGACTTCATCGAGCGGAATCGCTTCGGTCGCCTTGAGACGGAACAGGTCGCGGATCGCCGCGACCGGGCGATGGTTCACCAGCAGTGCGTAGGACTGGTAGTCCTCGTACTTGCCGCTCTTCACCGCCTGCTGCAGCGTGCCGATCACGTCCGGGTTGTAGGCGTGGTATTCGCCGCCATGCACGTACTTGTACAGGCCGCCCTGTTCGATCGGCTTGCGCATGCTCCAAGCGAGATCGGCCAGGCGCTCCTGATCGTCCTGAAGATTCTGGAACTTCGCGCCACCGATGCGCGACACCGTGCCTTCGAAGCAGACATCGACGATCTCGTCGTGCAGGCCGACGATCTCGAACAGCTGGGCGGCGCGGTACGACGAGATCGTCGCGATACCCATCTTCGAGATGATCTTGTACAGACCCTTGTTGATGCCCTTGCGGTAAGACTGCGCGAGCTGCTCGGAGGCCTTGTTCTTGATCTGGCCCGCGCGAACCATTTCGTACAGCGTGGCGTAGGCGAGGTACGGATAGATCGCCGAAGCGCCGTAGCCGACGAGACAGGCGAAGTGGTGTGGATCGCGCGCGGTCGCGGTCTCGACGACGATGTTGCAGTCGCAGCGCAGGCCTTCGCGAATCAGGCGGTCGTTGACGGCGCCGACCGCGAGCAGCGCGTGGATTGGCAGCTTGCCGCGTTCGATCGCGCGGTCGGTCAGGACGATGACGACCTTGCCGCCGCGTACGGCCGCAACCGCCTCGTCGCAGGCGTGCGCTACCGCCGCGCCGAGGCCGAACTGTTCCGGGTCGTAATTGAGATCGATGTACTGGTGCGCATAGGCCGAATCGGTACTGCCGATCGCGATCAGCTTCTTGAACTTGGATTCGGACAGCACCGGTGAGTCGATCAGCAGGCGCGCAGCGCGCTCCGGCGTTTCGTCGAACATGTTCTGTTCGGCGCCGAGCTGGCACTCGAGGGACATGACGATCTGCTCACGCAGCGGATCGATCGGCGGGTTGGTGACCTGCGCGAACATCTGGCGGAAGAAGTCGTAGAGCGAGCGCGGCTGTTCCGACAGCACCGCGAACGGCGTGTCGTCGCCCATCGAGCCGACCGCTTCCTGGCCGGACTCCGACAGCGGACGCAGCACCTGGTCGCGCTCTTCGAAAGTCAGCTGGAACATCTTGTGATAGGTCGCGACGGTGTCCGGCGGCATCACTTCCAGCGACTGCGGATCGTCGGATAGCGAGGCCTCGAGCCTCTTCATGTTGCTCTTC
>JALYJV010000090.1 GCA_030775105.1 Pseudomonadota bacterium
TCTTCATGCTGCTTGGCTTCGCAGCGCCGCCGATGCTGGATGCGCGGCGCACGCCGCCGATGCGCGTGTTCCAGCGCAATCTCGATCACACCGGCTTGTCGCGCGGCGTCTGGCTCGCTGCCGTCGCTGCGGGTGGTGGTTTGCTGTGGATGGCGACAGGGGACGCGAAGCTGGCGCTGATCGTGCTCGGCGGATCGGCAGCGTCGCTGCTGATCCTGGCGCTGCTCGGCTATCTGGTTGTACTTGGTCTGCAGCCGCTGCGTTCGCGCGTCGGCATGTCGTGGCGCTTTGGCCTTGGCAACGTCGCGCGCCGGCGTGCGGCGACTGTGGCACAGGTCACTGCACTGGGACTGGCATTGCTCGCGCTGTTGCTGGTGTCGGTCGTGCGCGAAGACCTGCTGATGAGCTGGCAAAAGAAGCTGCCGCTGGATACGCCGAACCAGTTCCTCGTCAATATCCAGAGCGAACAGGTCGATGAATTGCGCACGTTCTTCGCTGAGCGCGGCTACGAACAACTTGAGTTGTGGCCGATGGCGCGCGGGCGCCTGATCGCACTCAATGGTGAGCCCGTCAGCGCCGAAACTTTTCCGGATCCCGAAACCCAGCGCTGGATCAATCGCGACTTCAATCTGTCGTGGTCGGCGACGCTCAATCCCGACAACCGCATCACCCAGGGCGAATGGTGGGGCGAAGCCGGCACCGGCCAGCCGTGGCTATCCGCCGACGAGTACGCGATCAAGCGCCTGAATCTCAAGCTCGGCGACACGATGACGCTGGATTTCGCCGGCGAGCAGGTCGAACTCAAGGTGCACAACTTCCGCACCGTCGAGTGGGACAGCTTCAAGCCGAATTTCTTCCTGCTCGCACCGCCGGGCGCGATTCCCGAGAGCGTGGCGGCGCAATGGTTGAGCAGTTTCCATCTGCCGCGCGACAACCGTGTACTGCTGCGCGAGCTTGCCGATCGCTTTCCCAACATCAGCGCACTCGACATCGAGGCAGTGATGACGCAGGTGCGCGGCATCGTCGATCGCATCGTCGCCGCGGTCGAGTTCATCTTCCTGTTCACGCTCGCCGCAGGTCTGACCGTGCTGCTCGCCGCGATCGAGGGCACCCGCGCCGAACGCGTGCGCGAAGCCGCCCTGCTGCGTGCGCTGGGCGCCAGCTCCGGCCTGATCGCCCGCGGTCTGATCAGCGAATACGCCGTGCTCGGCGCGATTGCAGGCCTTGTCGCGGCGATTGCCGCGCAGACCGTCGCATGGGTGCTGGCCGAACAGGTGTTCAACATCAGCTATGGCCCGCGACCGATGCTGTGGTTGATCGGCACACTGGCTGGCGCTGTGGTCGTCGCAGGGTTGGGTTGGCTGTCGCTGCGCAAGGTGCTGCGGACGCCGCCGAGATTGGTGTTGCAGCAGACGGGGTAGGTCGTCTGGCTGTGCGCCGGTCTCTCGATCCACCGTGCGCGCTGCGCACAGCACTCGAGACGAACGGAATACATAACAAAACCCCGTTCGCCTCGAGTGCTGCGCCCTTCGACAAGCTCAGGACAGGCTCCGCGCGGTGTATCGAGAGGCCAGCACCGGGGTGCGGAATCGGCCTTTCGACACCTCAAAACCCACCCACCTGCGAATCCCCCTCAGTGCGGTTAAAATTGCCGCCCCGCAGCATCCCCACCTTGCTTCTTCGGAGCTCCCTGAACATGAAAAAGCCCGTAAAGGTCGCCATCACCGGCGCCGCCGGCCAGATTGCCTATTCGCTGATCTTCCGCGTCGCCTCTGGCTCGATGCTGGGCCCGGACCAGCCGGTGATCCTGCAGCTGATCGAAGTGCCGATTCCCGAAGTGCAGGAAAAGCTCAAGGGCACGGCGATGGAAATCGACGACTGCGCCTTCCCGCTGGTGGCCGGTATCGAACTGCACAGCGACCCGATGACGGGTTTTGAAGGCACCGACTACGCGCTGCTCGTCGGCGCGCGTCCGCGCGGCCCCGGCATGGAGCGCAAGGACCTGCTGACCGCCAACGGCGGCATCTTCGGACCGCAGGGAAAGGCGATTGCCGCCAAGGCCTCGAAGGACGTCAAGGTCCTCGTCGTCGGCAACCCGGCCAACACCAATGCGCTGATCGCCGCCACCGCCGCCAAGGGCCTTGACCCGAAGCAGTTCCACGCGATGGTGCGCCTCGACCACAACCGTGCGGTCAGCCAGCTGGCGACCAAGACCGGCATTCACGGCAATGACATCGAGAAGATGATCATCTGGGGCAACCACAGCTCGACACAGTACCCGGACATC
>JALYJV010000091.1 GCA_030775105.1 Pseudomonadota bacterium
TCTGGGAACTGTTCATTCCCGGTCTGGGTGTCGGCACGCCGTACAAATATGAAGTGCTCGGTGCGCATGGCCTGCTACCGCTCAAGGCCGATCCCGTGGCATCGCAGATGGAGGCCGCGCCCGGCACCAGTTCCCTGGTTGCCGATCCGGCGCCGTATGCATGGACTGATCAAAACTGGATGCGCATGCGCCCGCGGCGGCAGTCGGTGCATGCACCGCTGTCGATCTACGAAGTGCACGCCGGCTCCTGGCAGCGCACGCAAGGCCATGCACCGGGGCACATACCGGATTGGGATGCGCTCGGCGATCTGCTGATTCCGTACGTCGCGAGCATGGGATTCACGCACATCGAACTGCTGCCGGTCAGCGCGCATCCATTCGGCGGCTCCTGGGGCTATCAGCCGCTGGGCCTGTTCGCACCACATCCGGTCTATGGCGAACCGGCTGCGCTGAAACGCTTTGTCGATCGCTGCCACGCGCAGGATATCGGTGTGATCGTCGACTGGGTACCGGCCCATTTCCCCGCCGACACCCATGGTCTCGCGCGCTTCGACGGCACCGCGATCTACGAGCACGAGGATCCGCGCGAAGGATTCCACTGCGACTGGGGCACACTGATCTACAACTTCGGTCGCCACGAGGTCAGTGGTTTTCTGATCGGCAGTGCGCTGCACTGGCTCGATCACTATCACATTGATGGCCTGCGCGTGGATGCGGTGGCATCGATGCTGTATCGCGACTACTCGCGCGCGCCGGGCGAGTGGGTCCCCAATCGTCATGGCGGCCGCGAGAATCTGGAGGCGATCGAGTTCCTGCGCCAGCTCAACCGGACGGTCCATGAGCGTCATCCGGATGTGCTGATGATCGCCGAGGAATCGACTGCGTTTCCGGGCGTCACTGCGCCGGTGGCCGAAGGCGGGCTCGGCTTCTCGTACAAGTGGAACATGGGTTGGATGCACGACACCCTGCGCTACATCGGACAGGATCCGATCCATCGGTCCTACGCGCACAACGACATCACCTTCGGGTTGGCATACGCGTTCTCCGAGCGCTTCGTGCTGCCGCTGTCGCACGACGAAGTCGTACACGGCAAGCGCTCGATTTTCGGCCGCATGCCGGGCGACCTGTGGCAGCGCCACGCCAACCTGCGCGCGTACTACGGCTTCATGTGGAGTCACCCGGGCAAGAAGTTGCTGTTCATGGGCGGTGAGTTCGCCCAGCCCAGTGAATGGAACCACGATCGCGAGCTGGACTGGTGGATGCTGGAACCGCAGTCCGAGGATGTCGATCTGCATAGCGGTATGCAGCGGCTGGTGCGGGATCTGAATCGCCTGTATGTGACCGAGCCGGCGCTGCATGTCGACGACTGCGAGGCCGCCGGCTTTCGCTGGATCATCGGTGACGATCACAGCAACAGCGTGTTCGCATTCCTGCGCTGCAAGGCGGACGCGGCGCAGGAGCCGGTGCTGGTGGTCTGCAACTTCACGCCGGTGCCGCGCCATGACTACCGGATCGGCGTGCCGCGCGCGGGACGCTGGCGCGAGATCCTCAACACCGACAGATCAATCTATGGCGGTTCCGAGCATCCGGTCGCCGATGTCGTTGCTGCCGGAGACGTGACCAGCCATGGTCAGCCGTACTCACTGAGCCTGAGTTTGCCGCCGCTGGCAACGATCATCCTCAAGCCCGAGCTTCTGCATGTCTGAGGTCATTGCCCGACTCGAACGCTCTGCTGCCCACGCGCTGGGTTCGAACTGGGACGGCCGCGGTACGCATTTCTCGGTGGTCGCACCCGATGCCGACAAGGTCGAGCTGTGCCTGTTCGACAACACCCACCGCCACGACGCGGCGCGTTATGAAATGGATGACTGCACCGATGGCGTCTGGCGCGGCTACCTGCCGGGGTGCCGGCCCGGCCAGCTCTATGGCTATCGGGTCTACGGCGCCTATCAGCCACGCCAGGGATATCGTTTCAATCCGTACAAGCTGCTGATCGATCCCTATGCGCGACAGATCGCGGGGGAGCTGCGCTGGCATGACGCGATCTACGGCTATCGCATCGGCTCGGCGCGCAGCGATCTGTCGTTCGACCGGCGCGACAGCGCGGTCTATATGCCGAAATCGGTGGTCACTGCCGATGGCTTCGACTGGGGAGACGACCGGCCGCCGCGCATTCCATGGACCGACACGGTGATCTACGAGATGCACCTGCGTGGCTTCACGCGCCTGCGCCAGGATATTCCGGAGCACGACCGCGGCACGTTTGGCGCGCTGGGCCGGGCCGATACGGTTGACTACCTGCGCCGGCTCGGCGTCACCGCGGTCGAACTGATGCCGATCCATGCGTTCACGCGCGATCGTCATCTGGTCGAGCGCGGTCTGACGAACTACTGGGGCTACAACTCGCTGTCGTGGTTCGCGCCGGAGCCGCAGTATCTGTCCGACGGCACGCTCGGCCAGATCAAGTGGGCCGTGCAGCGTCTGCACGCCGCCAACATCGAGGTCATTCTCGATGTGGTCTACAACCATACGGCCGAAGGCAGCGAGCTAGGACCGACGCTGTGCTGGCGCGGCTATGACAACGCCGGCTACTACCGCCTGCGCGCCGACGAACCGCGCCACGGCACGGACGACACCGGCTGCGGCAACACCGTGAACTTCTCGAATCCGCGCACGATCCAGATGGTCATGGACTCGCTGCGCTACTGGGTATCCGAGTTCCATGTCGATGGCTTCCGCTTCGACCTCGGTGTCACGCTCGGCCGCGAGGCCAACGGCTTCGATCCCGGCAGCGGCTTCTTCGATGCCCTGATGCAGGACCCGGTGCTGTCGCAGGTCAAGCTGATTTCCGAGCCCTGGGATGTCGGGCCGGGCGGCTATCAGCTCGGCAATCATCCACCTGGCATGGCCGAATGGAATGGACGCTATCGCGACGATGTGCGGCGCTACTGGCGGGGTGATCCGGCCGCACGCAGCGCTGTTGCCGCACGCCTGCTCGGTTCGGCGGATCTGTTCGATCACCATCGGCGACGGCCCTGGGCGAGCATCAACTTCGTCACGGCTCACGACGGTTTCACGCTGGCCGACCTCGTCAGCTACGGAGAAAAGCAGAACCAGGCCAATGGCGAAGACAACAACGACGGCAGCAACGACAACTTCAGTCACCACTGGGGTGAGGAGGGTTCCAGCGACGATCCGGCCGTCATCGGCCGGCGTGATCGCCTGATGCGCAGCCTGCTGACGACGCTGCTGGTGTCGCACGGCACACCGATGATCCTGGCCGGAGACGAGTTCGCGCACAGCCAGAACGGCAACAACAACGCGTACTGCCAGGACAATGAAAC
>JALYJV010000092.1 GCA_030775105.1 Pseudomonadota bacterium
CGATGGCAAGGGTCGTGCGCCGGCCGGAGCCGCCACCACCCCGGAGCCGCGCACCGCGGTCGAGGAAATCAAGGTCATCGGCCTGCGCCGCAAGATCGCCGAGGCGATGCAGCGCGCCAAGCAGCGCATTCCGCATTTTGCTTATGTCGAGGAAGTCGACGTCACCGAGCTCGAAGCGCTGCGCGTGCATCTGAACAACACACGCAAGCCGGATCAGCCGAAACTGAGCCTGCTGCCGTTCCTGATCCGCGCGCTGGTCCGCACGCTGCCGCAGTTCCCACAGTGCAATGCAAACTTCGATGACGAAGCCGGCATCGTGCGCCGCTACGCCGCCGTCCACTGCGGCATCGCGACGGCGACGCCGAACGGTCTGATCGTGCCGGTGATCCGCCACGCCGAAACGATGGACGTCTGGCAGCTCGCCAACGAAGTCCGCCGTCTCGCTGAAGCGGCGCGGACCGGCAAAGCCAGCCGCGAGGAACTGAGTGGTTCGAGTATCACGCTGACCAGCCTCGGTGCGCTCGGCGGCATCGTCTCGACGCCGATCATCAATGCACCGGAAGTCGCGATCGTCGGCGTCAACAAGATGATTGAGCGGCCGATGTATGTGAATGGCCAGTTGCTGCCGCGCCTGATGATGAACCTGTCGTCGTCGTTCGATCATCGCGTCGTCGATGGTTTCGACGCTGCGTCGTTCATCCAGGCCATCAAGGGGCTGCTCGAACATCCCGCTACCCTGTTCATGGAATAAGGCATGACTGAACCTCTGAAGACACAGGTTCTGGTGGTCGGCGGCGGACCAGGCGGCTACGTCGCCGCGATCCGCGCCGGTCAGCTGGGATTGCAAACGACGCTGGTCGAATCGACACGCCTTGGCGGCACCTGCCTGATCCGCGGCTGCATCCCGTCGAAAGCGCTGATCCATGCTGCGAGCAAGTTCGATGACTTGTCGCGCCATGCGCAGCAGCCGCATCTCGGCATCTCGCTGAGCGCGGCGCCGAGCTTCAACGCAGGACAGGCGCTCGCCTGGAAGGACGGCATCGTCGACCGGCTCAGCGGCGGTGTTGCCGGTCTGCTGAAGAAGGCTGGCGTCCGCGTCGTCAATGGCAAGGCCGAGTTCTCGGATGCGAAGACCTGCCAGATCACCGGCGGCGATGAAGCACTGACGATCCGCGCCGAGCACGTGATCCTCGCGACCGGTTCAATCAGCGCAACGCTGCCGCCTGTGCCGTTCGGCGGCAACGTGATCAGCTCGACCGAAGCACTGTCGCTCAGCACCTTGCCGAAAAAGCTCGTCGTCATCGGTGCCGGCTACATCGGCCTGGAGATGGGCATCGCGTTTGCAAAGCTCGGCGTGCAGGTCGAATTCGTCGAAGCGCTGCCGCGCATCCTGCCGAGCTATGACGCGGCGCTGACACGCCCGGTCGAGCAGTGGCTGAAGAAGCGCGGCGTTGCCGTGCACCTGAATACACGTGCGCTCGGCGTCAAACAGACCGCGAAGGTCGTGAGCCTGAACGTGCAGATTGGCGATGAAGCCGCGCGAGACATCCATTGCGACAAGGTGCTGGTCGCGATCGGTCGCAAGCCGAACACACAGGGCTGGGGCCTGGAGAACATGGCCATCGACATGACCGATTCTTTCGTCAAGGTCGGTGCGCAGTGCAAGACTTCGATGCGCAATGTCTGGGCAATCGGCGACCTGGTTGGCGAGCCGATGCTCGCGCACAAGGCTTCCGCGCAGGGCGAGATGGTCGCCGAGATCATCGCCGGCAAGCGCCGTGCCTTCGATCCCGTCGCGATTGCCGCAGTGTGTTTCACCGAGCCGGAGATCGTCAGCATCGGCTTGAATCCGGAGCAGGCCAAGGCCCAGGGCATCGAGATAGTCACCGGACAGTTTCCGTTTGCGGCGAACGGCCGCTCGCTGACGATGGAAGTGGGAGCTGACGGCGGCTTCGTGCGCATCACGGCGCGTGCCGACAACCATCTGGTGCTCGGCATCCAGGCGGTTGGTGCACACGCCGCCGAGCTCTCTGGTGAGTTTGCCCATGCAATGGAAATGGGCGCGCTGCTCGAAGACATCGCCCACACGATCCACGTGCATCCGACGATGACCGAAGCCGTACCGGAGGCCGCGCTCGCGGCGTTGGGCCATGCAATACACATTTGAGATGAAGCTTGCGCAGGCGCTCGGTCAGCCGGTGATCAGGAGCGCGCGCTATGATCAGCCGCAACTGAGCGCAGGCGCACGAGAGATGATAGATCGCTGGAACGATTGGAAGCGTCATCTGGTGGATGACGATGCCGGCATCACCGAACTGCTTGCGCAGACGCGGCGCATCGCGGTCATCGGCATCAAGCCTGAGAGTCACGCCAATCAGCCGGCGCACTATGTCCCCGCGTATCTGCAGCGTGAGGAGTTCGACGTGATTCCGGTGCCGACCTACTACCCGGAAGTCATCGAGATTCTCGGCCGGCCGGTGGTTCGTCGCCTCGCGGAGATCGACGGTGGGATCGACATGGTCAATCTGTTCCGTCGCCCGGTTGATATCGCGATGCACGTCGACGAAATCCTCGCTGCGCTACCGAAGTCGGTGTGGATGCAGCAGGGCATACGCAACGATGAAGCCGCCGAGTGTTTTGCCAAAGCCGGCATCAAGGTGGTGCAGAATCGCTGTCTGATGGTTGAGCATCGCGACCGCGCCTGAGCCTGCGCGCTGGTCTCTCGATACACCGTGCGCTGCGCGCACGGCACTCGAGACGAACGGGATTTCTGCGACTGCCCTACAAAACCCCGTTAGCATCGAGCTGCGTAGCCCGGTTCCGCGCAGCGGAGCCGGGATGCTCGAGCGATGGAAGCCCCGGCTTCGCTACTCGAAACCGGGCTACTCAGACCGGCTTGGCTGACACTGTTCGCAGCACATCCAGATAACCCGGCAGCGTCTCGAACAATCCCTTTTCGCGCAGCAGGCTATGCAACTCCGGCAGCCGGTAGTACGGCACCGAGGCCATGAAGTGATGCTCGATGTGGTAGTTCACTCGCATCGGCGCCACGGTCATCCGCGCGAGCCAGCCGGCATGTGTCGTGCGCGTGTTGCGGAACGCATCGCCGACCGCTTCGGTGCAGGCGTGTTCGGCCAGTGAGCGCAGACGCAGTAGCAGGGCGAACGGCGCAAGATAGGCGAGCATCCACAGCGCAAACATCCAGGCCTGTCCGAGACTCCACAGCAGCGCGAACAGCGCGGCATGGAATAGCAGTGTCGGCCCGAGATTGCGCAGCGTGAGCATCAGCCTGTCGAGACCGTTGCGACCATCCGGCGGCAGGCGCTCGATGTCGTTGGCCACCGTCCAGCGGATGATGCCGGCGGCCATCAGCACGTGGCCGAGCATGACCTTGAGTCCGGTGTAGCCGGTGATGTCGCGCAGCAGCTTGCGCGCAAGACTGCGGCGCGTGACCGGGAATGGCGCGCTCAGCGAAAGATCGGGATCGCCGTCCAGGCCCGTGTGCGCGTGATGCCTGAGGTGATGCGCGCGGTACTTGTGCATGTCCAGCCAGATCGGACGCGCGCAGGCCCAGTCACCCAGCACATCGTTGAGCATGCGGCTGCGAAACAAGGTGCCGTGCGCAGCCTCGTGCTGAAGGATCGCCAGCGCGAGCTGGCGGCCAGCAAGCATCCACGCGCCGAAGAAGATCGTCAGCGGATTCGGCCAGATCGCCATCACTGTGAATGTCGCGGCGATGACGATCCAGGTCGAGATGACGGCCCACAGGCCGCGGATGTCGGAGCGTGCGGTCAGTGCGCCGATCTGCTCGGCGCTGAGCACGTCGCGCGGACGTTTGATGCTCGGTGTTGTCTGCGTGTTCATGTCAGTTGATGCGGGTGCCGCGTGTGGTCGTGCGTGATGCGTAGGACGGCATCGGCCGCTGGTGCTGCCAGATCAAATGGCCGGCATGATCGAAGCGCTGCACGACCGCGATGAACGCCTTGCGTGCTTCGACATCAACCAATGGCGCGGGCAGCAGCGGATCGTAGACCAGGCTGCGGATTGCCTCGTGGCCGAGCAGATAGGCTTCGCGCGCGGCCACATCGGGTTCCAGCTCGTCGGCGTTCGCGAGCCATTTCTCCAGACGATTGCGCAGGCTGCGATAGCTCTTGTCGAGGCGCTTGGTATCCCACAGGCGGCGGGCGCGCTGCTCGCGTGCGGCATCAAATGCGTGAGCGATGAAGGCCGGGGCGTCCTCGTCGAGGCCGAGGCGCAGCAGGCGTTCGCGCAGCGCTTCGACACCGCCGCGCAGATTGTCGGGGCGGATGTACAGACCGGGATCGAGTTCACGCAGGCCAGTCATCGCCAGTGCGCGATCGCGTGCACGCACGCGACTGCGATCGCTGCGGCCGAGGCCACCGAGATGCACGGCGAGCCAGTGCTGCGACCACTCGCACAGCCGTTGCTCGGAGTCGCGCCAATGCCGGACATCGTCGGCCAGGCCGGTCGCCTTGGGCCCGAAGCGATACGCACCACGACCCGCCGCTTCGATCAGCGATTCGGCGCTGAGACGCACGAGCGCAACGCGCACGCTGTTCTCGCGGATGCCGAACAGCGCGCAGGCATTGATTGCATCGCGCGCGCTCATCGTCTCGCCGTTGGCGGCGAGCAGCAGGTTGAGGATCAGGTGCTTGGGACTGGGTGACTGCGCGTCGGTCACGGAAGGGCCGGGGCTGAAACGGATCTTTAACATTACAGAAACGGCTGTATAGTGCAAGAATACGTAACAAACAGTTTCCGAGGATACCCATGTCTGAACCACTAGTGCTGATCGAACGTCGACCGCCTCTGCTGCGGGTCACGATCAACCGGCCGGCGGCGCGCAATGCCGTCAACCGGCCAACCGCCGAAGCCCTGGCCGCCGCATTCCGCGAGTTCGAAACCGACGACGCGCTCAAGGTCGCGATCCTCTGTGGCGCCGGCGAGCACTTCTGCGCCGGCGCCGATCTCAAATCGGTGGCGAGCGGCGATGCGACGCAGGTCAATCGCATCGCGCCGGACGGCGACGGCCCGATGGGACCGACGCGCATGCAGCTGAGCAAGCCGGTGATCGCGGCAGTCTCCGGCTATTGCGTCGCCGGTGGCCTGGAACTCGCGCTGTGGTGCGACCTGCGCGTTGCGGACGAGACGGCGGTGTTTGGCGTGTTCTGCCGCCGTTTCGGCGTGCCGCTGATCGATGGCGGTACTGTGCGCCTGCCGCGCCTGATCGGCATGAGCCGCGCGATGGATCTGATCCTGACCGGCCGTGCGGTCGCAGCCGAGGAAGCCGAGCGCATCGGCCTCGCGAACCGTCGCGTACCTGCCGGACAGGCGCTGGCTGCGGCTGACGCGCTGGCTCTGCAGATCGCCGCGTTTCCGCAGTCCTGTATGCGCGGCGACCGGCGCAGTGCCCATGAGCAATGGGGCATGGAAGAAGCCGCGGCGATCTCAAACGAGCTGCGCTACGGCATGAACACGCTCAAATCCGGCGAGACCGTTGCCGGCGCGAGCCGCTTCAGCGCTGGCACCGGCCGTCACGGCCAGTTTGATTGATTAGTGACCCCCTTAGAGATCCCATGACTGAACTCAAGACCATGACCTATGCGGTGACCGGCCGCATCGCACGCATCACCTTGAATCGTCCGGCACGCGGCAACGGCATCACGATGGACATGCCGCGCGAACTCGCCGAATGCGTCGAGCGCGCAAATATCGATCAGTCGGTGCATGTGATCGCGCTGTCCGGCAACGGCACGGGCTTCTGCGGCGGCTATGATCTCGTCGACAGCGCGCAGAACATGACAATTGGCGAAGAGAACCCGTCGCGGCCCAGGGGCTCGTCGCTCGATCCCAGGGTGCAGATGCTCAATCACGCGCCCGGCACGGCGTGGGACCCGATGCTCGACTACGCAATGATGGGTCGCAACGTGAAAGGCTTCATGAGCCTGTTCCACAGCGAGAAGCCGGTGGTCTGCAAGGTGCATGGTTTCTGCGTTGCCGGCGGCACGGACATGGCGCTGTGTTCCGATCTGCTCGTCATCGCCGACGACGCCAAGATCGGCTATCCGCCGGCGCGCGTCTGGGGCTCACCGACGACCTCGATCTGGTTCCATCGCATCGGCCTCGAAAAATCCAAGCGCCTGCTGTTCACGGGAGACTGCCTGTCCGGCAAGGAAGCGCAGGCCTGGGGCCTGGCGATCGAGTCCGCGCCGCCGGATCAGCTCGATGCGCGTTTCGAGATCCTGCTCGAGCGCATTGCACGCATGCCGGTCAACCAGCTGGTGATGATGAAGCTGCTGCTGAATCAATCGGTGATGCAACAGGGGCTGCACACGACCCAACTGCTTGGCACGGTGTTCGACGGCATCACCCGCCATACGGCGGAGGGCTATGCCTTCCAGCAACGCGCCGCCGAAGCTGGCTTCAAGCAGGCCGTGCGCGAGCGCGACGAGCCTTTCGGCGACTTCGGCATGTCGACGTTCAAGGGTTGAAGCGCGCCGCCACGATCTGGGCGTCGCGATCCGCTTCGGCCTGAGCAGGCACTGGCAGCGCGCGCTGCTGCTTTAGCGCCGCGGCGAGGTCGAGACGGATGCGTTGCAGTGCGTCATTGCCCTGCGCGGCAATGACGGCGCTGACGCCGGTCTGCCGCGACAGTGCCGAATCGTCGGCTGAGGCTGCGGCGGAAATGCTCGCAACGAGCGCCAGGCTGGCGGCGAGCAGGGCTGAATGACGGCTGGAATGCTGGGTGTTCATCTGCGGTCTCCGGTGAGGCTATTTATCATGCGCAGGTTGCATGCATGAAAAGCAGCCGATTCCTTGTGTGGAGCAGATGATCCGCTTGGCAAAGCCTAGCCTCAAACGATATGTTTGCATCCTATGCATGCGTAAATGGAATGCGAAATGACGCGACCTGCCGTGCCGAAACTGGACCTGCTGATCGGTTTCGAGTCCGCCGCCCGCCACCTGTCGTTCACCAGGGCGGCCGCCGAACTGCACCTGACCCAGTCCGCGATCAGCCGCCAGGTCCAGGCGCTGGAACAGCAACTGGGCGTGCCGCTGTTCGAGCGTCGTCACCGTGCGCTGCTGTTGACCGAAGCCGGCCAGCTGCTGCAACGCAGTGCCGCCGAAGCCCTGCGCACGCTGGAGCAGGCGACGCGGCGCATTCGTGGATTGAATACCGCGCGCACGCTGACGGTGACGACGGTCGTGTCGTTCGCGTCGCTGTGGCTGGTGCCGCGCCTGCCGAAGTTCCGCGCGCTGTATCCACTCGCCGACGTGCGCATTGCCGCGGACAATCGCATCGTGGATTTGAGTCGCGAACGTATGGATGTTGCGATCCGCTACGGCAGCCCCGATCGTGTGCCGCAGCAGGCGCGCAAGCTGTTCGGCGAAGAGGTGATGCCGATGTGCAGCCCTCGGTTGCTCAAGGATCGCGCCCGGCCGCTGCGCAGGCCGGACGATCTGCACCATCACACGCTGTTGCACGACGACTACATCGACACCACGCCGTGGCTGGAGTGGGGTACCTGGCTTGAATCGCATGGGCTTGCGGATCTCAGGCCCGCGGGTGATCTGCGTTTTTCGCTTTACGACCAGGTGATCCAGGCGACGCTGGATGGACAGGGCGTCGCTCTGGGTCGCCTGCCCTTGCTGGCGCATCTGATCGAGAGCCGCAAACTGGTTGCGCCGTTTGCCGTCGGCAAGGGTGCAGCGAAGATGCCGCAGGCGACGCGCGCGTTCTTCGTGATTCCGGAACCTGCCGCGGCGCAGCGGCCGGAGGTGCAGGCCTTCGTCGACTGGGTGGTCGCGGAGGCGTCCCTGCCGGTGCCGCCGCCGCGGCCGCGCGGCACGGCGGGGTAGCGGCGGCGGCCCGCATTCAAGGCAGAATGACTGCGCCGCGCATCGCGGCGTGCAAACGGGGGAAGAACCGATGGATGCAAAGATGCCGATGCTGGCGCCGGTGATGGCGCTGGTGCTGTGGACCTTCGTGATGTGGCTGTGGATGTATGCCACGCGCATTCCAGCGATCATGAAATCCAAGATGGCCATGGACCCGATGGTCCCGCGTGGCGAACAGATGAATCAGCTGCCGGCGAACGTGCGCTGGAAGGCCGACAACTACAACCATCTGTTCGAGATGCCGACGCTGTTCTACGCCACTGGCCTGGTGCTTGCAGTGCTGGGCGACACGACTGCGCTGAGCGTCAACATCGCCTGGACCTATGTCGGCCTGCGCGTCGTGCACAGCGTGTTCCAGGCGACGGTCAACAAGATCGAAGTGCGCTTTGCGCTGTTCGTGCTGTCGTCGCTGACGCTGCTGGCTTTGGCGATTCGCGCGGGCTGCCAGGTGTTCTGATTATCCGACCAAGCCGTAGCCCGGATGCAATCCGGGGGGCACCTCTGCGGACAGCGCCGCCTCGGGTTTCACCCGGGCTACAAGCTTGCTACAGGCTAGCGGTCGATGCGCAGCGTGGCTGCCTGCTGCGCAAGTGTTCGAATGCCGGCCCAATCGCCATTCTTCAGGCTCGCCGCCGGCGCAAGCCATGAGCCGCCGACGCAGCCGACGTTCGGCAAGGCCAGATAGTTCTTCGCCAGCGCTGGCGTGATGCCGCCGGTCGGGCAGAAGCGGATCTCCGGCAGCGGCCCATGAATCGATTTCAGCATCGCGCAGCCGCCGGCGGCTTCCGCCGGAAAGAACTTCAGCGTGTCGTAGCCCGCATCGCGTGCGGCCATGACC
>JALYJV010000093.1 GCA_030775105.1 Pseudomonadota bacterium
ATCCTTGACCTCGCCTTCGACAACTACTTCTGGGCCGAACTGGTACCGCAGCGCTATGCCGAGAAAAACCAGCTGACGCTGGAGCGCGCCAGAGAGATTTTGCGGCCGGAATTCGAGACGATCCGCCACACCCTGCCGTGGTACTGCACCGACCACTGGAGCCGCGTCACCGGCATCAACATGGCCGAGCTCAAACGTGAATGCCGCGCCCTGATCGGGCCGATTCCCGGCGCGGTCGATTTTCTCAAAGCGGTGCGTGCGTCCGGCCGGAAGCTATGGTTGGCGACCAACGCGCACAACGACAGCTGGCAGCTCAAGCTTGAGCACACCGGCCTGCGCGCGCTGTTCGACGTGGTGATCTGTTCGCACGATTTCGGCGCGCCCAAGGAAGACCAGCAGTTCTGGCGCGCTGCGCACGCAGCGCATCCGTTTGATCCGGCGCGCGCGCTGTTTGTCGACGACAGTCAGCCGGTGCTGGATGCCGCGAAACTGTTCGGTGTCGGCCAGGTAGTCGGCATCCGTAAGCCGGATACCCAGCAGCCTGAGCGAGAGCTGCGCGGGGTCAAGTCGGTATTGACGCTGGCGGATCTGACGCCAGCGTCGTAATCGCAGCGATCAGCGGCGGCCGCTACCGCCGCTGCGCGATCGCCCACCGCCGCCACCGCTGCCCCCACGGCGCGGGCCCCCGCGACCACTGCCGCCGCCACCGCCACTGCGATGCCGCCGGTTGGGGTCGCGCGGCGGCGCGATGTAGTCGGTGGCGATCAGGTCGTGGCCGCCTTCGAGCGTCGGAATCCGGTTGCCGATGTAACGCTCGATGTCTGGCAGCGAGTACACCCAGGTTTCGCAGCACAGCGAGATCGCATCGCCCGATGCACCCGCGCGCGCGGTACGGCCGATGCGATGAACGTAGTCCTCGGCGTCTTGTGGCAGGTCGTAGTTGACGACCAGGTCAACCCCGGGGATATGCAGGCCGCGCGCGGCGACGTCGGTTGCGACCAGGACCGGCAGCTTGCCGTCCTTGAAATCCTCAAGCAGGCGCAGGCGCGTGCCCTGGGAAACATCGCCGGACAGCACGCTGGCCTCGAAGCCGTTCGCGCGCAGGCCGCGCTCGACATCCTCGGCCTCGCGCTTGGTGTTGATGAACACCAGCGAGCGGGTCGATTTCTGGTGGCGCAGCAGGCCGACCAGCATCGGCAGCTTTTCGTCATTCGAGACATGCAGCATGGCCTGGCGCACGCGATCGGCGGTGACCTGCTCCGGCTCGATCTCGACCTTCTGCGGGCTGTTCATGTGCTCGTAGGCCAGCTCCAGCACCCGATGTGAAAGCGTGGCCGAGAACAGGTAATTGCGCCGCTGTGCCGGGGGAGGCATCTTGCGGATCAGGTAGCGGATGTCGGCGATGAAGCCGAGATCAAACATGCGATCGGCCTCGTCCAGCACCAGGACCTCGATGTGCTTGAGGTCGTACGTGTGCTGCTTGAAGTAGTCGATCAGGCGCCCCGGCGTGCCGATCAGGATGTCGACGCCGCCTTCGATGCTGGCGCGCTGGGCCTCGTAGCCGGCACCGCCGTAGCACACCGTCAGGCGCAAGTCGGTCTTGGCGGCCAGCGCCATAGCATCCTTGTGGATCTGCACCGCCAGCTCGCGCGTGGGGGCGAGCATAAAGGCGCGCGGCTGCCTGCCGTCGTCATCTGCGGCGCGCGGATGGGTCAGCAGCCATTGCATGGCTGCCAGCAGGAATGCGGCGGATTTGCCGGTGCCAGTCTGCGCCTGGCCAGCCAGATCCTCGCCCTTGAGGGCGCGCGGAAGGGTCGCCGCCTGAATGGGCGTACAGTGGGTATAACCAAGCTGTTCGAGACCAGCCAGCAGCAGCGGGTGAAGGTCCAGATCGGTGAAGCGGATATCGGAAAGATGGCTGACTGACATGAGCTGATTGGCAAAATAAGGGATCGCTGCTCTTGCAAGGATCCGGCGGATCGGCTCAAATAGAGCCTCCATGGCTGCACGGCGAATCTTGAACTGGCGCCGCTGTCTCAGCCCGCAGTAATTCCCCGATCCAAAAAATCATAACGTTCTGTCGATTTTTTTGCGCGGCTTGAGGGTACTCCTCCAGGCCCCATTACGGACTGAGCGGGCACTTCCCCGCAGTCCAAAGTCACTCCCGAGGTTCCTAACATGAGCGAAAACATCTCAGCCGTCACTGACGCCAGCTTCGAGCAGGACGTCAAACTCGCCAGCCAGTCCCAGCCGGTTCTGGTCGATTTCTGGGCGGAATGGTGCGGCCCGTGCCGCATGATCGCGCCTATTCTGGATCAGGTTGCCGGTGAAAACGCGGGCAAGCTCAAGGTCGTCAAGATCAACGTCGACGAAAACCCGCAGACCCCGGCTTCGCTGGGCGTGCGTGGCATCCCGACCCTGATCCTGTTCAAAAACGGTGCACCGGTCGCTACCCAGGTCGGTGCGGTCGCCAAGGCGCAGCTTGCTGCGTTCGTCACTCCGCACATCAACGTCGCCTAAATCCAAATCTAGTGACCATGAAACATCGTCGCCGCTTTCATTCCGGCAAGAATCGCAACAGCGGCGGTGGTAACAACGCCAATTCCGGGGGCGGTGGCAACAACGCCGCCAACGGCTTCCCGGACGACAGTGCTCTCGATCAGGAAATGGC
>JALYJV010000094.1 GCA_030775105.1 Pseudomonadota bacterium
CGCACCAGAAATACGCGCCGCGCGAGACGCTGGAGCTGCCGCGCCACGTCGTCATGCCCGGCCTCGTGAACCTGCACACGCACGCCGCGATGTCGCTGCTGCGCGGGCTGGCCGACGACCTGCCGCTGATGGACTGGTTGCAGAACCACATCTGGCCGGCCGAAGGCGCACACGTCGGTCGCCGCTACTGCGAAGACGGCGTGCGTCTCGCCTTCGCCGAGATGATTCGCGGCGGCACGACCTGCGTCAACGACATGTACTTCTTCCCGGATGCGACCGCCGCGGTCGCTGAGCAGGTCGGCCTGCGCGTGACCGTCGGCCTGATCGTCCTCGACTTCCCGACCGCATGGGCCGCAAACGCCGACGAGTACATCCACAAGGGTCTGGAACTCAACGACGCCCTCAAGCACAGCACGCTGGTGCGTACGATCTTCGCACCGCACGCGCCATACACCGTTTCCGACGCGCCGCTGACCAAGATCCGTCAATACGCCAATGAACTCGGCATCGGCATCCACATGCATGTGCATGAAACCGCCGGCGAAGTCGCGATGTCCGCCGAGGCTACCGGCAAGCGCCCGCTGCAGCGGCTTCAGGAACTGGATCTGCTCGGGCCGGACTTCATCGCCGTGCACATGACCCAGCTCACCGATCAGGAGATCGAGCAGGTCGCGCAGTACGGCGTGCACGTTGCGCATTGCCCGGAATCGAACCTCAAGCTCGCCAGCGGCTTCGCGCCGATCGGCAAGCTGCTTGCAGCCGGCGTCAATGTCGGCCTCGGCACCGATGGTGCCGCGAGCAACAACGATCTCGATCTGCTCGGCGAAATGCGCACTGCTGCGCTGCTGGCCAAGGCCGTTGCAGGCGACGCCAAGACCCTCAACGCCGCCGAGGCCCTGCAGATGGCCACGCTCGGCGGCGCGCGGGCACTGGGCCTAGATGGCGAGATCGGTTCGCTGCGCGTCGGCAAGTCCGCAGACTTCATCGCAGTGGATCTCAGCGCCGCCGCGACGCAACCGGTGTACAACGTGCTGTCGCAGCTCGCGTATGCCGCGGGTCGCGATCAGGTCACCGACGTGTTTGTCGCCGGCAATCCGCTGATGCGCTCGCGCCAGCTGCTAACGATCGACGAAACCGAAACCCTCGTGCAGGCCGATGCCTGGCGCCAGAAGATTCAGCCCTGATCACCTCATCCCTGTCCTCCCCGTGACCACTAACTCGTCCAACGTCGACCCGCGCGAAATCGCCAACTTTGACCGTCTTGCCGCGCAATGGTGGGATCCGCGTGGCGAGATGCGCGCACTGCATGTGATCAATGGCCCGCGCGTGCGCTACATCGGTGACTGCCTCGGCGGCATCGGCAAGCTCAAGGGAATCAAGGCACTCGACGTCGGTTGCGGCGGCGGAATACTGACCGAGGCACTCGCCAGCGCCGGTGCGGACACGCTCGGCATCGATCTGGCCGCGGATGCGCTTGAAGTCGCGCAGGCCCATGCCCGCGACACCGGCAACACCGCGCGCTATCAGCAGATCGCAGCGGAAGACCTGGCCGCGGCGCAGCCGCAGTCGTTCGATCTGGTCTGCTGCATGGAGATGCTCGAACACGTCCCCGAGCCGTCAGCCGTTGTGGCCGCCTGCGCGCAACTGGTCAAGCCGGGCGGCACGATCGTGTTCTCGACGATCAACCGCAATCCGAAATCGTTTGCGCTGATGATCGTCGGCGCCGAGTACGTGATGAACCTGGTGCCGCGCGGCACGCATACCTACGAGAAGTTCATCAAGCCTTCGGAGCTCGATGTCTGGTCACGTGCAGCCGGACTGAACGTCTCCGGCCTGCGCGGCATCCAGTACAACCCGCTGCTGCATTCGGCAGCACTCAATGCCGATGTCGACGTTAACTACCTGATGCACTGCACGCGCCCGGCACGATGAGCTCGCTTTCGAAATCCAGTGTCGTGCTGTTCGATCTCGACGGCACGCTGATCGACACCGCGCCCGATCTCGGCGCCGCAGCAAACCACGTGCGTGAACGCGCAGGTCTGCCACCGCTGCCCCTGGTCGACTATCGACCGTTTGCCTCCGCCGGTGCGCGCGGCCTGCTCGGCCATGCGATGGGCATCACACCCGAGCACGCCGATTTTCCTGCGCAGCGCGATCTGTTCCTCGCCTATTACCGCGACAACATCGCGAAGCAATCTTCGCTGTTCGACGGCGTCGGACAACTGCTCGAAGCATTGCGTGCACAGGGCAAGCGCTGGGGTGTCGTCACCAACAAGCCGTCATGGCTGACCATGCCGCTGCTCGCAGAGTTTTCCGACCTGCATGACAGCGTCTGCAGCGTCAGCGCCGATCAGGTCGCAAAGGCCAAGCCTGCGCCAGACAGCCTGCTACACGCCTGCACACTGATTGGTGCTGAGCCCGCCGACTGCATCTATGTCGGTGATGACCTGCGCGACATCGACGCCGGTCGCGCCGCAGGCATGCGCACCGTCGCCGCAGCCTGGGGCTACATCGGCGCCACGCCGCTCGCGCAGTGGAATGCCGACGACGTCGTACAGACCCCCGCCGAACTGGCGCAACTCTGCGCCCGAACTGCTCATACCCCCTCACAACACTGAACACCGCTCACTGACACGCATGCCTGATTTTCCGAACACGCTAGCCGCGCTGCCCGCCGATCTGCTCAAAGGTCGGCACATTCTCATCACGGGTGCCGGTGACGGTCTCGGCGCTGCCACGGCAAAGGCCTGCGCCGCGCACGGTGCAACCGTCATCCTGCTCGGACGCACGGTCAAGAAACTGGAAACCGTCTACGACGCGATTGAATCCGCGGGCGGGCCGACGCCGGCGATCTACCCGCTGCACCTCGCCGGCGCGAGCTGGAAGGACTATGCCGACTTGGCTGATGTCATCGCGCGCGAATTCGGCAGCCTCGACGGCCTGCTGCATTGCGCAGCGCAGTTCGGCGGCTACATGCCGATGGACACACTCGAAGTGAAGGACTGGGTCGAAAGCCTGCAGGTCAATCTCACTGCACCATTTGCGCTGACGCGCACGCTGATGCCGCTGCTCGAACAGGCGCCGGATGCTTCCGTGGTGTTTGTCTCGGATCGACATGGTCGCGAGGCGCATGCTTACGATCACATCTATGGCATCAGCAAGGCTGCGACGGAACAGATGATGCGCATCTGGTCCGCCGAACTGACTTCACGCCCGAACCTGCGCATGAACAGCTTCGATCCAGGTCCGATGCGCACCGGCCTGCGCCTCAAAGGCTATCCAGGCGCGAAGATCGAAGAATCGCCGCCACCGGAAACAGTCACGCCGAAGCTGCTGTGGCTGCTCGGATCCGGCAGCCGGGGAACCAACGGTCAGGCGCTCTAGTCGGTTATTCCCTACAAGAACCTGACTTGTAAATCAGTCACGCCGATGCTGGGATGTGTCGACGCCGACCGGCGGGGTTTCGAGGGGAGCCTGAACGCATGCAACGCCGTACTTTTCTGCAGATTGCCGGCTACTCGACGGTATACGGCAGCCTGCTCGCCGATCTTGCGCACAGCGCCGCGGCACTGGAACCCGCCGAGATTGCCGGCACCGACGCCGACCTCCACCTGCTGCGCCGGATCAGCTTCGGACCGACCGCCGCCACGCTGGTGCGGGTCCGCGGCATTGGCCGCAGCGCCTACATCGACGAACAGCTTGCCACCACGGATGCCTTCAGCGATCTGACGGCCAAGACGCTGTATCCGCTGATCAACACCAAGGGCGCCAGCATCTACCTGAGCACCTTGAGCGGTCTGGCGATCAACGTGCATCAGCTGCACCTGCAGAGCGCGATGCTCTATCGCGCCCTGTTCTCGAAGGCCCAGCTTTACGAGCTGATGGTGGACTTCTGGAACGACCACTTCAATACCTATCTGCGCAAGAACCCGATCCCGCTGAAGATCGATCTAGATCGCGACGTGATCCGCGTTCATGCGCTGGGAAATTTCAAGACGCTGCTCAAGGCCACAGTCCGCAGCGGTGAAATGCTGCATTACCTCGACAACTGGCTGAACCGCAGCGGCCAGATCAACGAGAATTACGCGCGCGAACTGCTCGAACTGCACAGCCTCGGCAAGGACGGCGGCTACAGTGAAGCGGACATGAAGGCGCTGGCGCGGATCCTGTCCGGGCTGGGCATCGTCGTCGACCTGCCGCTGGCGGCGCTGGCCTACGGCAAGGTCCAGTTCACCGCCGCGCAGCATGACAAGAGCGCCAAGACTTTTCTCGGCCAGTCGTTTCCGGCCGGCGGCGGCCAGGCCGAGATCGACCGTGCACTGAATCTGATCGCCGACCATCCGGGCACCGCCCGCTTCATCGCGCTCAAGCTCTGCCGTCGCTTCGTTGCCGACAACCCGCCGCAGGCTCTGGTCACTCGGGTTGCCAGCGCATTCACGCAGAGCAACGGCGACATCAAGACGATGCTGCGCGTGATCCTGAACTCAACCGAGTTCGCCAGCAGCGCCGGCAGCAAGCTGAAGCGGCCGCAGGAAGCGATGATCGGCGCGATGCGCGCCTGCGGCGTCACGCTGGTCGAGCAGATCGCCAACGTCTCGCTGTCCGGCATCCCGATCGCCGCACCCAACGGCCTGCTGTTCAATTCGCTGGTCCAGGCCGGGCACGAGCCTTTCGCCTGGGTACCCCCGAACGGCTATCCGGACCTTGAATCCTACTGGGCCAACACCAACACCGCGCTCTACCAGCAGAAGTTTTTGGTCAAGCTGGTCGAAGGAATCAATTTGAGCTACGTGCTCAGCAATCCGCTCGGCGTGCTCAACGGCATCTCCTTCGCCACTTCGGTGACGCGCGCGACGACACCGCGTCAGGCGGTTCGCAGCGCGATTACCAACCTGCTGTTCACGCCCTTGCCCGCCGCCGCCGAAGCGGCCTGCGTCGACTTTGTCGCCCAGTACGACAGTCCGGACGCGGCCATGGTCGCCGGCACCCTCGAGCAGCGAGTCAAGGGTCTGGTGTTCGTGCTGCTCGCCTCGCCTTGGTTCCTGAGGAGATAGTTCATGCATTCCCGACGCGCTCTCCTTGGATTGCTGGCAACCGGCGCCAGCCTCAGCCAGGCAGCACCTGCCGCAGCTGCCGGCGCACCGACGCGCACGCTGGTCGTCGTCTTCCAGCGCTTCGCCGCGGACTGGATCAACATGCTCGTGCCGTATGGTGATCCCGACTACGCGAAGCTGCGACCGAACCTCAAGGTCACCAATCCGCTGCGGCTCGACGGCTTCTTCGGCCTGCATCCGAGTCTGTCCGCCCTCAAGCCGCTGTGGGACAACGGCAGGCTCGGCTTCGTCACTGCGACCGGCTGGATTCCGCTCGACGCGCGCGACCGCTCGCACTTCTTCGCGCAGTCGATCGCCGAAGCCGGCGCACGCAGCGGCGTCAATGCAGGCTGGCTCGGCCGCGTCATGCAGCGCGACGACGGCGCCGATGGCATCTGGGCGGCGCTGGCTGCCGAGAACGCGATACCGGCAAGCTTCCAGGGCCATCCGGGCACGATCGCGGTACGCAATTTCGCCGACTACACGCACGGTTCGGTGATGGGCGACGATGCGACCACGCTGGTCGAAACGCTCGCGGAGTTTGCCGGCGATCCCGGCCTGCAGACCCGCCAGCTCGCGAGCAGCATGCAAGAGCTGCGCAACGATCCGCCGCCGGTCTCCGGCATCAGCTATCCCGTAACCTCGCTCGGTGACGGATTGAAGACGGCGGCGCAGGCGATCCGCGGCGGACTCGCGCCACGATTCATCAGTGTCACCTCCGACGACGACTGGGACACCCACGTCGCACAGGCCAGTCGCCACACGACGTCGCTACCCAAGTTCGCCGGTGCGCTCAAGGCCTTCGCTGACGATCTCGGACCGCTGCTCGACCAGGTGACGCTGGTGACGATGACCGAGTTCGGCCGCAAGGCCAGGGAAAATCTCGGCGGCACCGACCATGGCACTGCCTCGTCAATGCTGGTCATGGGCGGTGGCGTCATCGGCGGACGCGTGCATGGTCGCTGGCCCGGCCTGGCTGCCGACAAGCTCTTCGAAGGCGAGGATCTGGAACCAACGACAGACTTCCGCTCCGTCCTCAGCGAACTCCTGGCCCAGCGCATGGGCATGAGCGAGACGCTGCTCGAGGAAGTCTTCCCCGGCGGTTACGCCGGCGCTGCGAACTGGCGCGGATTTGTGAGCGGCTGAGCAGCGGCGTCGGGTCGGTGCCGATCGTTGCGGCCGCGCGTCGTCACACGGCCGGACGTTCAGTCGGCACTGACAGGTTCGCCATTGATCGCGGCGCCGGTCAGCGCCTCGTCATCGTAGGGACCGAAGTTGGCGGAGTCATAGATATCGTATCCGCCGTAAGGGTAAAGATCCTCGCGAATTATCAGGCCGTTGCCCACACCGAGCCACACCAGCTTTTGCTCGGAAACACTCGTGTTGAGGCCACCGCCACTCCGGATGCGTTCGAACTTGCAGGTTCTGAACCGGCCGGCAGGCACAGTGATGAGCTCACCGCCCAAGTAGCGAATCGTCTCGGTGGCAGAAACGGAAAACTCCGAAGGACAAGATCCGACTGCAAAACATGTGCGGTCCGGATTCTTGACCGTGGCCACAAAGGTCTGTTCGTACTCATCCCCTGGTATCAGGTCATAACGGAAAAGAACCGGCGGGTCGAAGCGATACGACGTTTCCTCGCATTCTTCGCACTGCGGCTCTGCAGCATCGGAGTAACCGTAGTCCAGCAGTCCCTTGCCATCATCCGTCAGCCCGACATACGCCTGCCGCTGGCGGGTCCGCGTTTGTGTATCGCTGAAGTCGTTGGATGAGGGGTTGTACGCGTCGGTGACAACGATGTAGTCGGTCTCCAGATTCATCGCAGTCGCGCCGTTGATTTCGGCTTCCCCCAATACGACGGTGTTGTATTCCGTTAGCGTGGCACGGCTGTATCCGCGGCTGGACGTCGACCGCTGCTCGCGGGTATTGATTTCAAACAGCTGGGGATTCAGACAGTCTGTCGCCGACGTCTGTGCAATCGGCGCTGGTGTTGCCGGCCCGGCCTGTGTGGCGCTTGGGGTCGGAGTCGGCGTTATCGCTGGGGTTGGACTGGGTGTTGGTGTCGGCGTTGAGCCTGGCGTCGGAGACGGGGAGGCACTGGGAGTCGCCGACGCAGTGGCGAGCGGCATGGCGATCGGCTCTACCACCGGCGCCTGACCATCGTTGCCGGAGCACGCTTCCAGCATTGCGGCAACGGCCAGCATCGTGATCGCCACCCATCGGCGATAGCCGTCTTGTGTCATCAACGAATGCCGGTGTTCCAGGTTATCCAGCTTCGCCATAGCACTCTCCAGCGTGTCACCCGATTTGGGGCAGCTGCGTGCGTAAAGTGAGAATCGGTCGAGCAGATGGGTTGTGCACGTCACTCGCCTCGCGGCAAGCACTCAGCGTGAAGGCGGCCGCCGCGGCCGGCCCGACGAACCTGCAGGTCTGGTCGGTCGCGCGACACCTCCCGTCTTACGCGGGGTACTGCGGTCATCGCCGCTGAAGCGGCTCGCGCGCTGCCGGTCTGCAGGACGCTCTGTCGACGAACTGAAGCGCACATCCGGCTTACCCATCGCACGCTGCTCGTTTCGATGCAGTTTCGATTCGCTGGAAAACGCCGCAGCTCCGCGCGACTCCTTCTTGTCGCCACGGCGTGATGTTCGCGCCGCAGCGGCCGGCTTGCTCGGACGTTCTTCGCCGAAGCGTGCACCGCCGCGTTTACTGGTCGGACGCACCGCCGTACCACTGTAGCGCGCAGGCTTTTCTGCGCGCGGCTTGGCCGAGCTGCGACGTTCGGGACGTTCACCATCGGACGCCTTGTCTGCTGACCGCGGCACATGCATAGCCTTGGATTCCTTGGGCCGCGCGACCTTCTTGAAAGCATCGCCGAACGATTTGCCGCGCTTGCGCGGTGCTGCGTCTTCAACATCGTCATCACGATCGCGCTCGCGGCGCTTGGCCTGCAGCGCACGCGCGGTCGTGTCGGTGGGCTTGCGCTTCAGGCCTTTGGACTTTTCCTTGACCTCGGCCATGCCGACCGCCATCAGCACGGCATTGAGTTCTTCTGGCGTCGCTTCGCGGTGACCGCTGGAGCGGATGCCGCGACCGAGTTCGATCGGGCCGTAGCTGACGCGAATCAGGCGGCTGACTTCGAGTCCCTGAGATTCGATCAGGCGACGCACCTCGCGGTTGCGACCTTCGCGCAGGCGCACGTCGAACCACTGGTTCGAGGCCTGGCCATCTTCGTTGGCGCCAGGACGCATCGACTCAAAGCGCGCCGGGCCATCTTCCAGTTCAACGCCGGTCACAAGCTTCTTGATCGTGTCCGGCTCGATCGTGCCGTGGATGCGCACTGCGTACTCGCGCGGAATCTCGAAACTCGGATGGGTCAGGCGCCGCGCCAGCTCGCCGTTGTTGGTCAACAGCAGCAGGCCTGAGGTGTTGATGTCGAGACGGCCGACGGCGATCCAGCGGCCGCTGTCGAGCTTCGGCAACTTGCGGAACACCGTGCGCCGACCTTCGGGGTCATCGCGCGTGACCAATTCGCCGACGCGCTTCTTGAAGATCAGCAGGCGTATCGGCTCGGTCTTGCGTGACAGATACACCGGCTTGTTGTTGACGTGAATCTTGTCGTGCAGCTCGATCAACTGGCCGAGCACTGCCGGCTGACCGTTGACCGTGATGCTGCCCTCGCCAATGAGTCGCTCGATCTCGCGACGCGATGCCACGCCTGCCGTTGCCAATGCTTTCTGGATGCGTTCGCCCACGGCGTATGGCTCGGTCGTAAATCGTTAGTGCAGCGTAGGGTCGGCAGGTGCCGATCCGGATTCGTTGGCAGATTCGGTCGCGGGGACATCATCGCCAGCCGGGGCTGCATCGTCGGCTTCTTCCACCGTGACGCCGACATGCGAAACCTCATGCATCTTCTCGCCGAGACGTTCGAGCGCCGCTTCGAGCAGCTGCGGATCCTTGATCTCCGGCAGGCTCGGCAGCTGGTCCAGCGAAGTCAGGCTCAGGTCATCGAGCAGCTGATGCGTGGTACCAAACAGCGACGGCCGGCCCGGCACTTCCTTGACGCCGACTTCGCGGATCCAGCCACGTTCAAGCAGCGTGCGGATGATGTTCGGCGAGAGAGCCACACCGCGCACTTCCTCGATCTCGCCACGCGTCATCGGCTGGCGGTAGCAGATCAGCGCCAGGGTTTCGAGCAACGCGCGCGACAGGCGCGGCGGCTTTTCCTGCCACAGCTTGCTGACCCACTCGGCGTAGTCCGAACGCACCTGGATGCGATAGCCGCTGGCGACTTCGCGCACTTCGGCCGCACGCCCTTCCATCGAAGCCTGCAGGCGCGTCAGCCCATCGCGCAGATCCTTCTTGCTCACGCCGAGTTCGTTGCCGAGCATGCGCTGCAGATGATCGAGCGACAGCGGCTGATCCGATGCCAGCAGCAAGGCTTCCAGCACCTGCTCAAGCAGGCGGCTACGTGCATCATCGAGGCCGGCGTCGGGCACCAGATCCGCATGTTCGATCAGGTTTTCTTCATTCATCATCTTGCTCCACGGTCGCCGGCATAGCGCGCGCCGGTGCCAGAAATATCGGTTCCAGAGGGGCGTCCTGGCGCACGTCAAGCATGAAGGACTTGGCCAGCTCCAGCACGGCGAGGAAACAGACGACCACGCCGGCGCGGCCTTCTGCAGGATCGAGCAGATCGGAAAAGCGCGCCGGGCTCTTGCTGATCCGCGACAGGATGTGCGACATGCGCTCGCGCACTGACAGCGGCTCGCGCGAGATCTCGTGATGCTGGAACAGTGCAGAACGTTGCATCGCATCCTGGAAGGCCAGCAGCAGTTCGCGCAACGTCGGCATCGGTACCTGGGCGGTGGTCGGAATCACTTCCGGACGTGCCTGGGCAACGAAAACGTCGCGGCCGACACGCGGCATTTTCTCGATGCTTTCGCCGGCGGTCTTGAAGCGTTCGTATTCCTGCAGCCGGCGTACCAGCTCCATGCGCGGATCGCCCTGCTCCACCGCTTCATCCGGCGGCGGACGCGGCAACAGGATGCTCGACTTGATCTCGGCGAGCAGCGCGGCCATTACCAGATACTCGGCGGCGAGCTCCAGCTTCAGCTCGGTCATCAGGCTGATGTACTGGATGTACTGCTGGGTGATCTTGAGAACCGGAATATCCAGAATGTTGAGGTTCTGGCGGCGGATCAGATACAGCAGAAGATCGAGTGGGCCTTCGAAGGCTTCGAGAAAGACTTCAAGCGCATCCGGCGGGATGTACAGATCTTCCGGCAGCTTCTCCATCGCCAGGCCGTGCAGCTTGGGTGCCCGCAGCGCGGCTTCCGTCGGCACGGGAGGTGCCTCAGTGACAACGCTGTCAGGTGTTCCGTTCACGGTCATTCCGGAATGAAGCCAAGCACATCATGCACGCGCTTGAGCGTGGCATCGGCACGCGCACTCGCAGCCTCGGCGCCGGCGCGCAGCACACGCCGCAGACCCGCGGTGTCGTCGCGTACTTCGCGGTAGCGCGCCTGCATCGGCTCCAGTGTGGCCAGCACGGCATCAGCAACAGCCTGCTTGAACTTGCCGTAACCCTGGCCGTTGTATTGCTCGGCAAGCTTCTGTACGGATTCGTCGGTCGTCGCCGACAGAATCGACAGCAGATTCGATACGCCCGGCTTCTCGGCGATATCAAAGCGCACTTCATTGCCGAGATCGGTCACCGCGCGCTTGACCTTGCGGACGATCACGTCCTGCTCGTCGAGCAGGTACAGCGCGTTGGTGACCGCGTCATCCGACTTGGACATTTTCTTGGTCGGTTCCTGCAAACCCATGATGCGGGCGCCAACCGGCGGGATCATCGGCTCCGGCACCTTGAAGACATCGCCGTAGACGTTGTTGAAGCGGATTGCCACATCACGCGTCAGTTCCAGATGTTGCTTCTGGTCGTCACCGACCGGCACCTGCTCGGCCTGGTACAGCAGGATGTCTGCCGCCATCAGCACCGGATAGCCGAACAGGCCGGCGTTGATGTTGTCCGCGTTCTTCGCCGACTTGTCCTTGAACTGGGTCATCCGCGACAGCTCGCCCATCTGCGTGTAGCAGTTGAGGATCCACGACAGCCGCGCATGCGCCGGCACGTGCGACTGCACGAACAGCACGTTCTTCGCCGGGTCCAGGCCGCAGGCGATGTACAGCGCGAGAAACTCGTAGCAGCGCTCGCGCAGCACCGCCGGATCCTGGCGCACGGTGATCGCGTGCAGGT
>JALYJV010000095.1 GCA_030775105.1 Pseudomonadota bacterium
GCCGTACACCGCGAAGCTCATCAGCCTGCAGGACAAGACCAGCGCCGAGTACCTCAAGTCGCAACCTTTCGGCCAGGTGCCCGCCTTTGCGCAGGATGGCGTGGAGATGTTCGAGTCCGGCGCCATCGTGCTGCACATCGCCGAACAGAGCGAAGTGCTGATGCCCAGGGATGCGGCCGGACGCGCGCGGGTGCAGACCTGGCTGTTCGCCGCGCTCAACTCGATCGAGCCGGCGGTGCAGCAGCTGATCGAGATCGATCTGTTCCACCAGGGCGAGGAGTGGACGCGGCAGCGGCGCCCGCAGGTGGAGGATTTCGTCAGGCAGCGACTCGGCGCACTCGCCGCATGGTTGGGCGAGCGCGAGTACCTGGAAGATCGCTACACCGCTGCCGATTTGCTGATGGTCACCGTGCTGCACATCCTGCGCAACACCGATCTCGTGGCGCAGTATCCGACGATCAGGGCCTACTGCGAGCGCTGCGAGGCACGCCCCGCATTTCAGCGTGCGCTGCAGGACCAGATGGCGGACTTCGACGTTTCGCCGCCGGCGAGCTGAGGCGCGTTCACAGCGAGGCCGTGCTCAGCCATCGCGCGATATCCGCAACCGCCTGCCGATGCGCCGGCGTTGGCGTCAGTCCGACAAACCCGTGCTGCTGGCCCGGGTAGCGCATCACCTGCGCATCGTTGCCGGCGTCCTTCATGCGCTGCGCATAGGCAGCGCCCTCGTCGCTCAGCAGATCTTCATCGGCGATCACGGTGAACGACGGTGGCAGGTTCTGCAGATTCTCGACCAGCAGCGGTGTCGCCAGGTCGTGCGCTTTCAATCCGGGTGTCCACAGCGGGCTGTTGCGCAGGTAGAGCGCCCACAGTTCCACCATCTTGGCGTGTGGCAGTGCGTACTTCGAGGTGCCGTAGGTCTTGTACGACGGCCATTGCGCGAGTCCGCAGTTGTCGGTCACGGGATAGATCAGCACCTGGCCCTTGATCAGGCCGGGATGGCTGGTGCGTGCCTGCTGCGCGGCGACCGCGGCAAGATTGCCGCCGGCGCTGTCGCCGCACAGGACGATGCGCTGCGGATCGCCGCCGAGGCGCTGCACATGGGTCCTGATCCAGTCCAGTGATGCGAGGCAGTCGTTGATCGGAATCGGGAAGGGATGTTCCGGCGCAAGGCGGTAGTCGAACGACACCACGAGATGCTGCGACTGCACGCACAGGTCGCGGCACAGCGGGTCGTGGGTGACGAGATCGCAGCCGACCCAGCCGCCGCCGTGGAAGAAGTGCAGGACCGGAAACGGACCGGTGCCGTTAGGCCTGAAGATGCGCACTGCGATCTGGCCGCCGTCGACCGCCATCGTCTCGTTCGTCACGCTCAGTTCGGTGGCGACCTTGCCGCGCCAGTTGAAGCGCACCATCAGGCGGATCAGCGAGCGCAGGACGTCGAGTTTGAATTTTTCGAACATGGCAGATCCGTTCAGAAGGAGAAGCCGACGCGGGCGATCAGTGTTCGCGGCCGGATGTAGTTGTGATCCTTGGCGAACTGCGGATTGTTGACGCCGCTGATGATGCCGCGTTCGTCGGTGGCGTTGGACAGCGTCAGCGAGAGCTCTGGTCTGCTGGTCATGCCCGGGTTGCCGAAGTTGATGGAAGCATCCAGCGTCTGGTAGCCGAACACGGTGTCGAGATAGGACAGGGTGTTCGGCGCCGAGCTGATCGTCGCATACAGCAGCGAGAAGCCGCCGCCCCAGCCGGCGAACAGTTCGCGGTCGTAGGTGACGGTCGTTGCAGTCTGCCACTCGGCGGCGAGCGGCCAGCGTGTGCCGGGCTGCGTTTCGGTGCCATCGCTGGTCGTGAACGGTTCGGTCGTGACGGTATCGACATAGGAGCCGGCAAACGACAGGCCCAGACCCGGGATCGGCGTCAGATAGCGCAGTGCCAGCTCGACACCGAGGGTGCGCGCGCCGCCGACGTTGTCGAAATAGGCGCCCAGACCGGTTGCATCGGCCTGCTGCAGCTGCGGGTCTTTCCAGGTCGCGTAGAACGGCGTGATGTCGGCGAACAGCGTGTT
>JALYJV010000096.1 GCA_030775105.1 Pseudomonadota bacterium
CCGCTGCAGCCGCGCCGCGAGGGGCCGCAGGCGCCGGATGTCGCGGTGGTCGGTGCCGGCATCGCCGGGCTGACGGCGGCCTATCGCCTGCACCGCGCCGGCGTGAAGGTGCGCCTGTACGAGGCGCAGGAGCGCATCGGTGGCCGCATGCTGAGCCTGCGCAACCATTTTGCCGACGGCCAGATCGCGGAACTCGGCGCCGAACTGATAGACAGCGGTCACACGCACATGCGCGCGATGGCGGCAGAACTGGGCCTGATACTCGATGATTTCGAGGAAGACCAGCCAGAGCTGGCGCGCACGCTGTGGTTCTTCGAAGGCAAGCGCCGCTCGGATCGCGAAGTGATCGAAGCCTTCAGACCGGTGGCTGCGGCCATCGAGCGCGACCTGGCGACGCTCGGTGACGGTGACATCACGTACAGCGAAAGCCAGAACGCCGAAGAACTGGACCGCCTCAGCATCACGCAGTGGTTCGAGCGTCACGGCATCAGCGGCTGGATCCGCAAGCTGCTGTCGGTGGCCTATACGACGGAGATGGGCCTGGAGCCTGAGCAGCAGTCGGCGCTCAATCTGCTGACCTTCATTTCTGCCGAGCCTGAGCCGTTCAAGATTTTTGGCGACAGCGACGAGCGCTATCACGTGCGCGGCGGTAACGATCAGGTCACTTCGGGTCTGGCCCAGCGGCTCGCAAGCGTGATCGAGACCGGGTCGGTGCTGGAAGCGCTGACACAGGCGGCCGACGGCAGCTACCGGCTCAGCCTGCGCCGCGGCGCGGCGAGCAGCGAAGTACGCGCGAGTCATGTGATTCTGACCGTGCCGGTGCCGCTGCTGCGCCAGGTGCGTCTCGATGTGGAACTGCCGCCAGTCAAGCGCAAGGCGATTGCCGAACTGGCGTACGGCACGAATGCCAAGCTGATGATCGGATTCGCACAGAGAACCTGGCGGGGTGCCGCGGCTTCGGACGGCAGCAGCTTCTCGGATCTGCCGTTCCAGACCAGCTGGGAAACCAGCCGCGCCCAGGCCGGGTCTGCCGGCATCCTGACCAACTTCGTCGGCGGACAGCACGGCCTGGATATCGGGCAGGGCACAGCGGTAGCGCGGGCCGCTGCCGCGGTCGCGGATCTTGAGCACCTCTATCCGGGCATCGCCGCGCAGCGTGCCGGCATGCAGGAGGCCCGCTTCCACTGGCCGACCAATCCCTGGGTGCAGGGCAGCTATCTGTGCCTGCGTCCCGGCGAGTGGACCACGCTCGGCGGCGCGATTGCCGAGCCGGTCGGCGGCCTGCGTTTCGCCGGCGAACACTGCTCGGTCGACAACCAGGGCTTCATGGAAGGTGGTTGCGAAACCGGTGAGCGGGTTGCTGCGGAACTGCTCGCCGAATTGGGAATCCGTCAGATCGCCCAGCTCGGACGGCGCGGCCTGCTGGGCCTCGCCGCCGGCTGAGCGCCTGGATCAGTAGACGACGCCGGCAGCGGCATTCGCCTTTGCACCGCGATCGACCGCCGCTGCACGCTCGGCGGCATCACGTGTGATCGACAGCAGCAGCTCGACTTCGGAGAGCATCGCGCCGTAGTAGGCGTTGAGCGTGCCGCGGTTGGTGCCGCTCTTCGACAGCGCGCCGTAGCCGGTCGCAGCGAGATCGCGCTCGGCCTTGGCGATCGTCGCTGTGCGGCTGGCCTGCCATTCGCTGAACAGCGCGGCCCAGGCCTTGAGTTCGGCGTCGGCAATCGTCCGCTTCTCGGCCCAGACCGCACGGTTGTTGGCGTCGACACCGGCATCATCGGTGCAGCCGACGTCGCAGTACTTCAGCTTCTTCGCGGTGTTCTGCTGCTGCGCATCGAACTTTGCAGTGATGGCCTCGGTGCGCTTGCCGAGTTCGATCACCAGCGACGACGCCATCTGCGTGGTCTGGATGTAGGTGTTGTACGCGTCGATCGCAGCCAGCACCGCTTGCGGATCCTTCACCGCGGCGAGGGCGTCGTTCTGCGTCGAAGCCTGCATCTGCATCGCGAACGCCATCTTCTCCTGCGGTGTCATCCGCTCCATCTTCTTCTGCAGTTCCTGCGCATACGCCGGGTCGCTGGCGGCGCGTGCCATGTCCGGCGGCATCGCCGCCGAAGCGGACTGCAGCGCCGCGGCTTCGATGCGCTTCTTCTCGGCGGCAATCCTGGTTTCGACCGCGACGACCTCAGGTGCAAGGATCTTCAGATTCTTCTGCCACTGACCGGCAGTCTGGGCGTTCGCCGGCGGTGGCGGCACGGACTTGAACAGCACAGTTGGCGCCAGCGGATCGGCGGCCTGCGACACCACGGTAACGGCGGCAAGGAGAAGCAGCGAGTAGCGGAGTTTCACGAATACACCCCCGGTGACGGAACTGGAACAACGGCCATAAAAAGAGGGCCGCAGTCTAGCGGCCCTCTTTTTATGCAGTTGTGCGACGCATCACGCCAGTTTCTTGTGTCGCTGGCGACGATTGACGCCCGGCTCGCTGCCGGTACGGCGGCGGAATTCAGCCTCGTAGTCGCCGTAGTTGCCTTCGTGCCAGATCACTTCGCCGGAGTCCTCGAAAGCGAGGATGTGGGTGGCGACGCGGTCGAGGAACCAGCGGTCATGCGAGATCACCATCGCGCAGCCGGGGAAGTCGAGCACGGCCTCTTCCAGCGCGCGCAGGGTTTCGACGTCGAGATCGTTGGTCGGTTCGTCGAGCAGCAGCACGTTGCCGCCCTGCAGCAGCATCTTCGCCAGGTGCAGGCGGTTGCGCTCGCCACCGGACAGGTCCTTGACGCGCTTCTGCTGCGATTCGCCCTTGAAGTTGAAGCGGCCGATATAGGCGCGCGACGGCATTTCGAAATTGCCGACCTTGAGCATGTCGCCGCCGCCGGAGATTTCCTGGAACACGGTGAGGTCGCCGTTGAGCGCATCACGGCTCTGGTCGACGTAGGCGAACTTGACCGTTTCGCCGATCTTCACTTCGCCCTGATAGTCGGTGTCCTGGCCGGTGAGGATGCGGAACAGCGTGGTCTTGCCCATGCCGTTGGCGCCGATGATGCCGACGATCGCGCCGCGCGGGACCTTGAAGCTGACGCCCTCGTACAGCGTGCGGTCGCCGAACTTCTTGCCGAGATCCTTGACGTCGATGACCAGGTCGCCGAGGCGCTGGCCGGGCGGGATGTACAGCTCCTTGGTTTCCGAGCGCTTCTGGTATTCCTGCGAAGCAAGTTCCTCGAAGGCCTTGATGCGCGCCTTGCTCTTCGCCTGGCGGCCTTTGGGGTTCTTGCGCACCCACTCGAGCTCTTCCTTCATTGCCTTGGAGCGCGCGTCTTCCTGCTTCTGCTCGGTCTGCAGGCGGTTGTCCTTCTGCTCCAGCCACGACGAGTAATTGCCCTGCCACGGAATGCCGTGGCCGCGGTCGAGTTCGAGAATCCAGCCGGCGACGTTGTCGAGGAAGTAGCGGTCATGCGTGACCGCGATGATCGTGCCGGGAAAGTCCTTGAGGAACTTTTCCAGCCAGGCCACCGACTCGGCATCGAGATGGTTGGTCGGTTCGTCGAGCAGGATCATGTCCGGCTTGGACAGCAGCAGACGGCACAGCGCGACGCGGCGGCGTTCGCCGCCGGAGAGCTGCGAGACCTTTGCGTCCCAGGGCGGCAGGCGCAGCGCATCCGCGGCGACGTCGAGTTGGCGCTCCAGGTTGTGGCCGTCGACGCTCGCAAGCAACGCCTCGAGCTTGCCCTGTTCCGCGGCGAGCTTGTCGAAATCCGCATCCGGTTCGGTGTAGAGCGCGTACACCTGCTCGAGGCGTGCGAGCGCATCCTTCACCGGCTGCACCGATTCTTCGACGATCGTGCGCACATCCGCCGCGGGATCGAGCTGCGGTTCCTGCGGCAGCAGGCCGACCTTGATGCCGGGTTGGGGTCGCGCCTCGCCCTCGATGTCGGTGTCGGTCCCCGCCATGATGCGGAGCAAGGTCGACTTGCCCGAGCCGTTGAGGCCGAGCACGCCGATCTTGGCGCCCGGGAAGAAGGACAGGGATATGTCGCGCAGGATGTGCCGCTTCGGCGGGACCACCTTGCCGACGCGGTTCATCGTATAAATATATTGAGCCATGTGATTCCGGGGCTTCGACGGGCCGCGGATTATCTGCGATGCGGGCGCCCGCCGCCAGCCATGCTAGGCTCGGGACCGCTTCTTTGAACCGCGGCGGCATTGCGTGGCTGATTCTGGCGGAACGTCCACCTGTGTCGTCGCCGGCGAGCGGATCGCCCGCTACGGCTTTCCAGACGGCCATCCCTTCGGCCCGGACCGGCACGACGCCTTCTGGCGCGAGCTGGTCGCACAGGGCCTCGACCGGCAGGTCCTTCAGCTCGCGCCGCGCCGCGCCACGCGGGCGGAGCTCGAGCAATTTCACGATCCCGGCTATGTCGAATTCGTGCTCGCACGCTCGGCGACGGGCGAGGGGCTGCTCGACGGTGGTGACACGCCCGCCTTCAAGGGCGTCTTCGAAGCTGCCTCCGACGTCGTCGGCGCTGCGCTGGTCGCTGCTGAAGCCGTGATGGACGGGCGCGCGCGCCGGGCCTTCGTGCCGATCGCGGGCCTGCACCATGCCGGGCGCGCGCACGCGGCGGGCTTCTGCGTTTTCAACGACATCGGCGTCGTGGTAGAGGTCCTCAAGCGCGAGCACGGCCTTTCGCGCATCGCCTATGTCGACATCGACGCGCACCACGGCGACGGCGTGTTCTACGCCTTCGAAGACGACCCCGCGCTCGTCTTCGCCGACACCCACGAGGACGGTCGCTTCCTGTATCCCGGCACTGGTGCCGCCAACGAAATCGGCACGGGGGCCGCCGTCGGCAGCAAGCTCAACCTGCCATTGCAGCCGGGCGCCGGCGATGCGGAGTTCATGGC
>JALYJV010000097.1 GCA_030775105.1 Pseudomonadota bacterium
GATCAGGACTACACGCTCGACGCGACCAAGCAGTGGCGCATCGACGGCGTCGTCAAGGTCGGCGAAGGCAATGTCGAGCTGGCGGATGCCGCAGCCGTTGCCGCCGTCAAGGCAGCCGGCGCGACGCTGACGATTCCGGCCGGCCTGACGATCAAGGCTTTCGACGATGCGTCGCTGCTCGTGACGCGCGGTTCCAGGCTCGAAGCCGTCGGTACGGCTGAAGATCCGATCACCTTCAGCAGCCTCGACGACAACATCAGCGGCCTCGGCGAGTGGGGCGGCATCGTGATCCAGGGCTTCGCGCCGCAGTTCGGCAAGGAAGGCACCGGTGCCTGCTTCGGTGTAGGCACCGTATGCAACGTCGACGGCGAGGGCGGTGACTTCATCGGCAAGTTCGGCGGCAACGAGCCGGCCGACGACAGCGGCACTGTCAAGTACGTCCGCATCGCCGAGGGTGGCCTGATCGCCGGCCCGAACAACGAGGTCAATGGCCTGACCCTGCAGGGTGTCGGCTATGGCACGACGATCGACTTCGTGCAGGTACACAACAACCTGGATGACGGCATCGAGTGGTTCGGCGGCACGGTCAACGCGACGCACATCGTGCTGACCGGCAACGACGACGACGATATCGACTTCGACGAAGGCTACAAGGGCAACATCCAGTTCGCCATCGTCAAGAAGAATCCGACCAAGGCCGCACCGACCGGCAGCAACGATCCGCGCGGCATCGAGGCCAACAGCTCGGACAACGAGTTCGCTCCGGAAACCGATGCGGTTCTTGCCAATGTCACCGTCGTCGGCGGCCCGGCTGCCAACAACGAAGCCGGCGCCGGCCAGCAGCCCGGCATGCGCCTGCGCGGCGCACTGACGGTGTCGATCTTCAACTCGGCAGTGTCCGGCTTCGATACCGGTTGCATCCGCATCGACGACGCTGACACCGATCTGGATGGCGATATCGACGAGAACTCGACGGTTGCGTTGACCAACGTGCTCGGTGATTGCGAAGACGGCTTCTACGACAAGCGTGCGGCTGACAGCGAAACCAATGCCGTTGCTTCGGCCCTGACCTTCGACGACGCGTTTGCGATCACGCAGCCTGCCGCTTCGCTGGCAGGCGCTCCGGCGATCACTGCTGTGAATCCGGCCTCCGGATTCATTTTCGAGCAGACCGACTACGTCGGTGCGGTCGAGCCCGGCACCAGCGCCGAAGACGCCTGGTGGGCTGGCTGGACGATCACGAACTCGGTGAAATAAGAGCCTGGTTGTCGAGCCTGTAGAAAGGCGGCCCGGATTGAAGTCCGGGCCTCCTTCCCAGTTGGCACAACTGGGGCGATCACGAATCAGCTGAAACAAACAAGGGCGCGGACCTGTATTAAGGTCCGCGCCTTTTTGTGCGTGCGCTGCTGATCAGGACACGCGGATGCCGATCGCCTTGGTTTCGAGGAATTCCTCGATGCCCTCGCGGCCCCATTCACGGCCCATGCCGCTGTGCTTGTAGCCGCCGAACGGCAGGTCGCCGGTGATGCTCATGCCGCCGTTGACGCTGAGCGCGCCGGCGCGGATGCGCTTGCACATCGCCAGGGCGCGTTCGGTGCTGCCGAACACTGCACCGCCGAGGCCGTAGATGCTGTCGTTGGCGATGCGGATGGCATCTTCCTCGTCGTCGTAGGGAATCACCGCCAGAACCGGGCCGAAGATTTCTTCCTGTGCAATGCGCATGTCGTTGGTGACGTCGACGAAGCAGGTCGGCTCGATGAAGAAACCGCCGCCCATGTCGGTGCGGACCTTGCCGCCGGCAAGCAGGCGTGCGCCTTCCTTCTGGCCGATCTCGATGTAGCTTGCGACGCGTTCGAGCTGACGCTTGGAAATGAGCGGACCCATGATGCAGGTCGGTTCGTCGTAGAGGCCCCACTTGCTGGCGAAGCCGGCGTATGCCATCTGCAAGGCCTTCACTGCTTCGTCGTAGCGGCTGCGTGGCACCAGCAGGCGCGTCGGATAGGCGCAGCCCTGGCCGGCATGGAACACGACCATCGAGCCCATGACCGCCATCGCGAAATTCGGTGCGTCGTCGAGCACGATGTAGGCGGACTTGCCGCCGAGTTCGAGGAACACACGCTTCAGCGACGCCGCGCCATTTTCCATGATGCGCTTGCCGATCGCGGTGGAGCCGGTGAACGAAACCAGGTCTACGCGCGGGTCCTTCGTCAGCATCTCGCCGGCCATTGCCGGATCGGCGGAGGTGATGATGTTGAAGACGCCGGCCGGGAATCCGGCTTCCACTGCGAGCTCGCCCATGTAGGCGCCCATCAGCGGCGTGTCCGGTGCCGGCTTGAGGATCACCGTGCAACCGGCGAGCAGCGCGGCGACGACCTTGCCGATGTTGACGTAGAGCGGCACGTTCCACGGCGTGATCGCGGCGACGACGCCGACGGCTTCGTGCACGATCAGGCGCCTGGTGTCGAAGCCATACTCGTTCTTCGAGCCACGATCTTCCTCCCAGGTCACCTGGCTGAAGCTTTCGAGCAGGCCGTCCATGCCGCCGAGCGCGCCGTCGATCTGCGCGCGTGCGGCCGCACCGATCGCAGAGCCTGCTTCGACGCGGGCGATCTGCACCAGCGTGTCGCGGTTGGCCTGCAGCAGGGCGCGGTACTTCTTCATCAGGTCGAGGCGATAGTCGCGCTTCGCAGGATCCGACCAGTCGGTGTTGTCGAAGGCGCGGCGTGCCGCAGCGATCGCCTCGTTGACGTCGTCGGCGGACGCATCCGCCGCCTTGCCGACGACTTCGCCGGTCCAGGGGCCGATGTTGTCGAAGGTTTTTCCGCCGGCTGCGCTACGCAGTTTGCCGTCGATGTACAGCTTGGCCTCGGGCAGCATCACGATCCGCTCTCCTCGTTGAGTAGTGTTGTCATGCGCGAGGCATGGTTGTTTATGGTCAGCATTGTTGATTAGCAAGTCAAGGCAATGAACCTTACGCTTTTGTGCCTGTGAACGCATAAGACCCCATGAAGCCGGCCTTGGCCTTGCCGCTCATGCTCTTGCCTTCGACCGTGCCGGTGAAGGTCACCTTGATCTTGATCGGCCGGGTGACGTGGTTGACCCATGAGATCGTGCTGCCGTCATAGCTGCCGTCGCTGATCTCGGTTGTGACGCCCTGGCCGGTCTGGGCGCCGGTCAGCCTGCCGCCGGCTTCCTTGAGCTCCAGCACGGTGTGCTGCGGGCCGGTCGGCGCCTTGATCGTGATGTTCCATTTTCCTGAGACTGACATGCGCTGGCTCCATGGCTGCACTGTGGTGCTGTCCTGCACACATTATAGACAACACTGTTGACGATACGCGTACGGACAAGATAAGTTGTCCCGATCAAACATTCCTAGCCAGCCACGAGGGGATCATGGGCAAGGCCGCAGAAAACAAGGACGGCAACGTCGAAATGGACCTCAGCGACGTCAAGCATCGCGTCGGCAAGGAAGTCGGCGGAGGCGAGCTGATCGAGCCGTGCTCTGCGACGGACATCAAGCGCTGGGTCATGGCGATGGATTTCCCGAATCCCATTCACTGGGATCACGAGTTCGCCAAGGCTTCGTCGTTCGGCGGCATCGTTGCCCCGCAGTCGTTCGCGGTGTGCATCGACTACGGTCACGGCGTGCAGCCGGCCTGCGTCGGCCACATTCCGGGTTCGCATCTGATCTTCGGTGGCGAAGAGTGGTGGCATTACGGCCCGCGCCTGCATCCGGGTGACCACCTGACGCAGAAGCGTCGTTTCCACGACTACAAGCTGACCGACACCAAGTTCGCCGGTCCGACATTGTTCTCGCGCGGCGACACCATGCACTACAACCAGCACAAGGTGCCGGTCTCCAAGTCGCGCTCGACCTCGATCCGCTATCTCGCGGCGGAAGCGGAAAAGCGCGGCATGCTCAATGCGTCGACCGGCGCGATTCCGCGTTGGACCAAGCAGCAGATCATCGACATCGACCGCGAGCGTCACGCATGGATCATGTCCAACCGCCTCGGCGTTTCACCGCGCTATGAGGAGGTCAAGGTGGGCGATAAATTGCCGCGCCGCGTGATCGGCCCGCACACGCTGGTCAGCTTCGCGACCGAATACCGTGCGTTCGTGTTCAACGTCTGGGGCAGCTTCCGCTGGATCGGCGTGCCGGGCATGGCCGATCCCTGGATCAACCAGGATCCGGGCTGGGTGGAAGGTTTTGGCTTTGACGAAAAGGGTGCCGAGATCGATCCGCGCCTGCGCGATGGACTGTACATGGGCCCTTCACGCGGCCACGTCGACGCCGACAAGGCCGGCGAGATCGGTATGCCGCGCGCCTATGGTTATGGCGCGACGATGGGCGCCTGGGTCACCGACTATGCGTCGTACTGGGCCGGTCACCAGGGTTTCGTGCGCTACTCGAACACCTCGTTCCGCGGTCCTGCACTCGAAGGTGACATCACCTATATGACTGCCGACGTCATCGAGAAACACGACGAGACGACCTGGGGCGTGCCGCTGGTGCGGCTGGCCGTGACGATGGCCAATCAGGACGGTGTGAAGCTCGCGACCGGCGTTGTCGATGTCGAATTGCCGTTGAAGTAAGTCACACAGGAATCGAAACCATGTCACTTGCAGGCAAGACCGCCATCGTCACCGGCGCGGCATCAGGCATCGGCCTGGCGACCGCGCAGCAGCTCGCCAGGGAAGGCGCCAAGGTTGCGATCTGGGATCTCAACGAAGAAGGCGCGACGGCGGCCGCCGATGAGCTGAATCGCGCCGGCCTGCAGGCGATTGCTTCGAAGGTCGACGTGTCGAAGCGTGCTGACATTGATGCAGCGGTTGTGGTCGTGCATGAAAAGTTCGGTCCGGTCAGCATCCTCGTCAACAACGCCGGCATCTCCGCGTTCACACCGTTCATGGAAATCACTGAAGAGCTGTGGGACAAGGTGATGACGGTCAATCTCAAGAGCGTGCTGCTCTGCACCCAGGCCGTGCTGCCGGACATGCTGGCGGCGAAGTGGGGCCGCATCATCAACGTGTCGTCGTCGAGCGCGCAGACCGGCGCACAGCGCATGGTGCATTACTCTGCGTCGAAGGGCGGCGTCATCGCATTCACCAAGTCGCTGGCGCAGGAACTCGCGCCGACCGGCATCACCGTCAACAACGTGCCGCCGGGTTTCGTCGACACGCCGATGATGCGTGCCGGCATCGGCGCAGCTGTCGACCAGATTGCCGCTGCTTCGCCGATGAAGCGTCCGGGTCGGCCGGAGGACATGGCGGCCGCGATTGCGTTCCTCGCTTCCGAGGGTGCGGGTTACATCACCGGTCATACGCTCAGCGTGAACGGTGGACGTTACTCGTCATAAGCTTCGCAGGCTGACGTAGGATGGGCCGGCAGGCCAATCACCCAAGCCGATGGGCCTGCCGGCCCATCCTACGGAGCTGCGGTCTCTCGATACACCGCGCAGGCGCGCGGCACTCGAGACGAACGGAGTGTGGTGGTGTCATCCCGGTGACAACAGAAGCCCGCTCGTCTCGAGTGCCTGCGAAGCTTATGACGAGTAACGTCCACCGTTCACGCTGAGCGT
>JALYJV010000098.1 GCA_030775105.1 Pseudomonadota bacterium
CAGCAGCGCAGCCCAGTCGAATCGAACGGCAGGATGCCTGGCGATGTTCTCGAGCGTGCCGATCGCATCATTGACCAGCGCCGACCACTGCCTGAACGGGGGAACACGCTCCGGCGGCAGCATCTTGGTCAGCCAGTCGGCGAGTTCGGTATTGCGCGACTCCAGCGCCTTGCGCGTGCGCTGCTCGATGACATCCGGGGTCAGCAGGCCGCGCTGTTTGAGCCAGTCAAATGCGGGTACGCAGGTCTGAGGCATCTGCGGCGCGGACTGCCAAAAATCGCGCAGTTCCGTCGCCAGCGCAGGATCCGTACTGTCGTTCGCGATGCGTGCGCGAAACGTCGCGCAGCGCAACGCCGGCTCGGTCGCCTGAGCACCGCCGTAACGCAGGAAATCCGCCCACAGTTCCCGATCAGCGAGGCTCGTCAGCCAAGCCTGGCGCAGGTCGGCAACCGCCGGAATCTCGGACGCAGTCTGCAGAAACTCGATGATCTGGCCGTCGACCGAGGGATCTGCCAGCGGACGCAGGCGCGCGCTGAGCCGCGTCGCCTGCAGGTCCGGGTACAGCACGTAATTGCGCAGCGCAGCACTGTCGCTCTCCGTCGGAAGCTCACCGCGCTCTGCCTGGGTCAGCGCCTGCCGGAACTCGTCACGGACAGACGCTGCGGATGCTTCGCCCGGGCACAGCAGCGCGAGCAGCAATCCGGTGGTGCGCAGCAATGGGGGGGAATTCGGCACTTTCATCATCGGGTAGGATGCGCCCCAATTGTAATTCACCCACCGCCGCACCGATTCAACCCATGGAACAGTTGCTGACTCACCTGCTGATCTTCCTTGTCACTGGTGCCGGTGCGGGTGTGCTGGCTGGCCTGTTTGGCGTCGGTGGCGGTCTGATCATGGTGCCGGCGCTGGCCTTTGTGCTGCACGCCGGTGGGATCAGCGATGCGATCTACATGCAGGTCGCGATCGGCACGTCGCTTGCCGTGATTTCGGCCACTTCGATCTCGTCAACGCTCGCACACAACAAGCGCGGCGGCGTCGCGTGGGCAGTGCTGCTGCGCTTCGGACCCGGGCTCGCACTTGGCGCAATCGCCGGTGCCTTCATCGCCGATGCACTCAGCGGTGATGCGTTGCGCCGCCTCGTCGGCGGCGGTTCGCTGCTCGTCGCGCTGAAGATGATCTTCAGTCGCGACCGCGCGTCGCAGATCGATCAGATTCGTGCAGATGCGCTGGAACTTTCGCTCGCAGGCACGGTGATCGGCACGCTGTCTTCGCTGGTTGGCATCGGTGGCGGCTCGCTGACCGTTCCCTATCTCAGTGCGCGCGGACTTTCGGTGCACCGCGCGGTAGGCACCGCAGCGGCCTGCGGTGTACCGATTGCCTGGAGCGGGGCGATCGGCTTCGTGCTCGCCGGCTGGGATGTGAGTGGCGTTCCAGCTCCGCATCTCGGCTACGTCAGTCTCAGCGCGTTCGGCGCATTGGCTGTTGCCAGTGTGATCTGTGCGCCGCTGGGCGCGAAGCTTGCGCACTCGCTGTCACCGATCATTCTCAAGCGCGCATTCGCTGCGCTGCTGATCGTCGTCGGTCTGAGAATGCTCTTCTAATCTTTGGAAGGTTCCGCGTCCGGCAGAAAACGTACGCCATTCAAGCCGGAGTCGAGCACCGCATCGCGCACCAGATCGACCGCCTTGCGCCTCGGGAAGGTCTTGCGCCATGCCAGCGCGATGCGCCGCTGCGGGGCAGGTGGCACAAAGGGTTTGGCGATCAGCAGACTGTCTTCAGGTCGGTTATCGATCGACGAACGCGGCAGCACCGTGATGCCCAGACCGCTGACGACCATGTGACGTATCGTCTCAAGGCTGCTACCGGTTTGCGGTCGAGGACCATCGGCGTCCATGTCGACACACTTCGGACAGGCTTCGATCACCTGCTCGCGGAAGCAGTGGCCTGAACCGAGCAGCAACAGCGGCTCACCCGCAAGCTGACGCGCCTGCACCTGCTCGACCTCAGCCCAGTGATGATCAGGCGGCATGACGATGAAGAAGTCCTCGTCGTACACCGGCCAGGTCTGCATACCGCTCTGTTCGATCGGCAACGCGATGATCGCTACATCAAGTTCGTTGTCGCGCAGCTGCTCGAGCAGGCGTGCCGTGAAATTCTCTTCGATCACCAGGGGCATTTCCGGCGCGCGCTTGCGCATCAGCGGCACCAGGCCCGGCAACAGGTAAGGGCCAACGGTGTAGATGGCACCGAGCCGGAGTGGGCCGGCGAGCTCATTGCGACCTTCGCGCGCCATGTCTTCGATCAGGCGGGCTTCGGCAAGCACGGTACGCGCCTGCGCAATGATGCGTTCACCGACCGGTGTCGGTCGCGCTTCGCCACGATTGCGCTCGAACAGAATCACACCGAGTTCGTCTTCGAGCTTTTTCAGCGCCACTGACAACGTCGGCTGCGAAACAAACGAGCGCTCGGCGGCGCGGCCGAAATGCCGTTCCTTTTCCAGATTGACGAGGTAGCGCAGCTCGGTCAGCGTCATGGCGTCTTTAACGTCTGGTGCAGGCAGACAGCATAACGCCTTGGTGCGGGTGCGGAAGACGCCTGGCTTCAGTAGTGGGATCTCGATACACCGCGCTGACGCGCGGCACTCGACCCGAACGGACCTATGGGAGGCGTCCACCGCACTCCGTTCGCATCGAGTGCCGGCGAAGCCGGTGTATCGAGATGCCGCAGCGCAACCTGGACCAGCGCTATACCCAATCTTTCGGCTGCAGATAGCGCGTCAGAAGACGCGCCTCCGCGGAACCCGGCTCCGGCTGATGGTCGTAGCGCCAGCTGACCTGCGGAGGCATCGACATCAGGATCGATTCTGTGCGGCCGCCGGATTGCAGGCCGAACAGGGTGCCGCGATCCCAGACCAGATTGAACTCGACGTAGCGTCCCCGGCGCAGCAGCTGCCATTCGCGCTCGCGCTCGCCGTATGGCGTGTCCTTGCGGCGCTCGACGATCGGCGCATAGGCCGGCAGGAAGTGGTCGCCGACGCTGCGCATCAGGGCGAAGCTCTGCGCAAAACCGCCGGTACTCCAGTCATCGAAGAACACACCACCGACGCCGCGCGGCTCGTTGCGATGCTTGAGGAAGAAATACTCGTCGCACCAACGCTTGAGACGCGGATGAACCTCGTCGCCAAACGGCGCGCAGGCGGCCTGCGCCTGCTGATGCCAGTGGCGGACATCGTCGTCGTCGCCGTAGAACGGCGTCAGGTCGAAACCACCGCCGAACCACCACACCGGATCCACGCCCTCGGCTTCGGCGCAGAAGAAGCGGACATTGGCGTGCGAAGTCGGCACGTAGGGATTGCGCGGATGGATCACGAGAGACAAGCCCATCGCGCGAAAGCCGCGACCGATCAGCTCAGGCCGGTTCTGCGTCGCCGATGGCGGCAGGTGCGCACCGCGCACTTCGGAGATCGCCACACCGGCGCGCTCGAAAACCTTGCCGTCGCTGAGCACGCGCGTCTCGCCACGACCTTGCAATGGACTCTCGGGCGGCTTGTGCCATGGATCGGCGGCAAAGGCAGTGCCTTCGATTGCGCCGAGTGTCGTGCAGATGCGGTCCTGCAGTTCGCGCAAATACTGCTCGACAGCCGCCGAATCAAAACCCGCGTTGTCTGCGGTGGCACTCATCGACGCAGGATGTGTCCGGTCTGCACGTCGCGGATCGTCGTCGGCTTGGCAAGGCCGCCGAGCGCACCGGGGACGATCGCATCGATATGCTTGCCGAGTCGCAGATGCACTTCAGTGACATTGCGCGCCGGCGGCAGGCCACTGCGATTGGCGCTGGTCGATACCAGCGGCCCGCTGCGGCGACACAACGCACGCAGCACCGGATGCGCGGTGATGCGCACGGCAATGCCGTCGTGCTCGCCGGTCAACCATGGCGGTGCGTCTTCACTGACCGGAAACACCCAGGTTGCCGGACCCGGCCAGGTCGCGGTCGCGCGTTTCATCGCGCTGTTCGACGGCAGCGCGACAAACATCGGCAATTGCTCAAAATCCGCGGCGACGAGGATCAGGCCTTTGCGCCAGTCGCGCTGCTTTAACGCAAGCAGCCGCTTGCAGGCGCTTGCGTTGAGCGGATCGCAGGACAGGCCCCAGACCGCCTCGGTCGGGCAGGCAACGACGCCGCCCTCGGAGATGACCTCCGCTGCGCGCTGCACATGCCAGGGTGCGGGTGCGACTTCAGCGGGATCGCGGTTCACTTGTTCTTGCGGACCGCCTTTTTCGCGGCCTTCTTTGCTGCAGCTTTCTTGACGACCTTGGTCGTCGACTTCACCACCGTCTTGGCGGCGGCCTTCTTGGCAACCTTCTTCACGGCTTTCTTCGCTGCCGTCTTCGCCGGAGCCTTGTCGGTTGCCGGCTTGTCACCCGCCGCTTTCTTGCCGGCAGACTTCTTCGCACCCTTCTTCGTCACCGGAGGATTCTGTTCCTCGAGATACGCCTCGCACTCGAACACGCTCAGGCTTTCCGCCTCGCGGCCTTTGGGCATGCGCGCACGACGCTTGCCGTCAGTGATGTACGGCCCGAAGCGACCCTTGACGATGCGGATACCGGTTTCGCCGAAGATCTTGATCGTCGCCGCCTCCAACGCTGCGGCCTTCTGCTCGATCAACTCGATCGCGCGCGGCAGTTCGATGGTGTACGGATCGTCGTCCTTCTTCAGCGACACGAAGCTCGAGCCATGGCGCACATACGGACCGAAGCGCCCGATGTTGACCGCCACCTCTTCGCCGTTCGGCAGGTTGCCGATCAGGCGAGGCAGCGTGAACAGCGCAAGCGCCTGGTCGAGCGTGATCGTGTCGATGCGCTGGTTCGCGCGCAGCGACGCAAAGCGCGGCTTGTCGGTGTCTTCCTTGGTGCCGATCTGCACGAACGGCCCGAAACGGCCGAGGCGCGCGGAAATCGGTTTGCCGGATACCGGGTCGGTGCCGATCTGGCGCGCTTCCGACACTTCCGAGCGGCTCAGCTCCTGCTTCTCGTCGACCAGCGCCTTGAACTGCGACCAGAACTCGCCGAGCAGCGGCTGCCACTGCTTCTCGCCGCGCGACACGGCGTCGAGATTGTCCTCGAGCTTGGCGGTGAATTCGTAATCGACGTACTGGGTGAAGTGCTCGGTCAGAAATTTGTTGACGATCATGCCGACGTCGCTGGGCCAGAACGCCTTGCCTTCGAGGCGCACGTAGTCGCGGGCGAGCAGGGTAGAGATGATGCTCGCGTACGTCGACGGACGGCCGATGTCGTATTCCTCGAGCGTCTTGACCAGGCTCGCTTCGGTGAAGCGCGGCGGCGGCTCGGTGAAGTGCTGGTCTGCGGAAACGTCGAGCAGCTTGATCTTCTCCCCGACTTCCAGCACCGGCAGGCGCTTGTCGTCATCATCGTCTTCCTTGCCGGTCGGTGTGTCGACGCTCTGGTTGTAGACCGCCATGAAGCCGGGCTCGACGAGTGTCGAACCATTGGCCCGGAAGGCATTGTCGGCGCCGGCGCGCAGTTCGACCGCAACGGTGTCGAACACCGCCTGCTGCATCTGGCTCGCCATCGTGCGCTTCCAGATCAGCTCATAGAGCTTGGCCTGCTCCGGCGACAGGAAGCGCGCGACATCCTTGGGCAGGCGCGCCGCCGAAGTCGGACGCACGGCTTCGTGCGCTTCCTGGGCGTTCTTCGACTTGGTCTTGTAGTAGCGCGGCTCTTCCGGCACTTCCTTGGCGCCAAACTGCTTGGCGATCGTGCTGCGGATGTCGGTCAGCGCATCCTGCGCGAGACTCACCGAGTCGGTACGCATGTAGGTGATCAGACCGACCGTCTCGCCGTCGAGATCGACACCTTCATAGAGCTGCTGCGCGGTCTGCATCGTGCGCTTGGACGTGAAGCCGAGCTTGCGGTTGCCTTCCTGCTGCAGCGTCGAGGTCGTGAACGGTGGCGCCGGATTGCGGCGGCGCTGCTTCTTGTCGACGTTGGCGACAGTGAGCTCGCCCTGCGCCGCCTTGGTGACGATGTTCTTCGCGGTCAGTGCGCCGATCGTGTTGCTCAGCGTGAACTGCTCGACCTTGCGGCCCTGCAGTTCGACGAGCTTGGCGGTAAACGGCGTCTTGCCCTTCTCGGCAACCGCTTCCAGCGTCCAGTACTCACGCGGAATGAACGCGCGGATTTCCTTTTCGCGTTCGCAGATCAGACGCAGTGCCGGCGACTGCACGCGGCCGGCCGACAGGCCCGGCTGCACCTTGCGCCACAGCAGCGGCGAAAGATTGAAGCCGACGAGGTAGTCGAGCGCGCGGCGCGCCTGCTGGGCATTCACGAGGTCCTGCGAGATATCGCGCGGCTCCTGGATCGCCTTCTGTACTTCGCGCTGGGTGATCTCGTAGAACACCACGCGCTTGACCGGCTTGCCCTTGAGCAGATTCTTCTCGCGCAGCAACTCGACCAGATGCCAGGAAATGGCCTCGCCCTCGCGATCAGGGTCGGTTGCGAGCCAGAGTTCATCGGCGTTCTTCAGCGCCGCAATGATCGCCTTGACGTGCTTTTCATTGCGCTCGATGACCTGGTACTTCATTTCAAAGCCGCGCGTCACATCGACGGCGCCGTCCTTGGGCACCAGATCGCGGACGTGGCCGTACGATGCAAGGACTTCGAAGTCCTTGCCCAGATATTTCTTGATCGTCTTCGCCTTGGCGGGCGATTCGACGATAACCAGGTTCTTGCTCATGTAGCTCGGCATATGGGCGTGACCACCAATGGGGTGGCTGCAGAGGGCGCCTTATAAGCGCAAGAGCGGCATGCTGTCTAGGCCAAATGCGCGCGCACGCGCGTACGCGTGTACGCGCGAGGACGCAAGCTAGTGCTTGAATTCGCCGTGGTAGTAGACCATCTCCTCGAGATGGCCAAAGGCCTCCTCGGCATCCGGCTGGTTCATCAGCACCAGCAGGCAGACCCATTTGACGCGCTCGAGATCGATCTCCTCGCGCAGCGCCATCAGCCGGTCGATGACCAGCTCGCGCAGGCTGCCATCGAGAATGCCGAGCTGCTCCAGATACATCAGGAAGCCGCGGCACTCGGTGGAAATCTTGTCCATCTCCTCACGCGCATACAGGCGCGTGGCGGCGGTGGGCCCGAATACGATCGGCAGCTGACGCTGCTCGGCGAGGCCATCGAGCCAGTTGAAAGCCTGGATGACCTGGTCATCCGGAAAGCCCGCCGCAATCAGTTCCTCCTGCAAGGTCGCCTGATTGTCGGCACCGGAGAACTCGCCTTCCTGGTAGTTCTCCAGCAGGTACATCAACACGTCCAGGACCGTCTCTTTCATTTTCTTACGCTCCCTGTGGTTGATCGGTTTTACGCAACGTTTGTTTCATTCTGGGCAAAGCCGCGCGCTTTGTCGCTATCCGCGCTGCGGCGCGCGAGTCGCTGATAGCGCCCGCCGGCGGCCACTGCGATCCATCCAGCTCCAGCTGCGTCAGCGCCGCCTGCAAGCGCGCGACCGGTTGCGCGAGTCGGGCGGCGAGTTCGTCGACACTCAGCAACTCGTCGCCCAAGGCCCGCAGCAGCGCTGCCTTCGGTTCACCGACGGGTTCCGCTGCCACGCCCGCAGACGGCGTCGGCTGCTCGATCAGAGCACGACGCATGCCAAGCAGCGGTGCCAGCTCGATCAGCACATCGTCCACCGTCTCGACCAGCTTGGCGCCCTGCCGGATCAGCGCATGGCAGCCGCGCGCCAGCGGGTTGTGGATCGAGCCTGGAATCGCAAACACTTCGCGCCCCTGTTCCAGCGCCAGTCGTGCAGTGATCAGCGAACCCGACTCGCGCGCGGCTTCGACGACCAGCACCCCCAGCGCCATCCCGCTTATGAGTCGGTTTCGCCGCGGAAAGTTCTCCGCAGACGCGCCGACGCCGATCGGAAACTCCGAAACCAGCGCGCCGCTGCCGATGATCTGGTGCGCCAGCGCCTTGTGCCGCGCCGGATACACCCTGTCCAGCCCGGTGCCGCAGACCGCCACCGTTCCTCCTCCGCCCGCGAGAGCGCCTGTATGGGCCGCTCCGTCGATGCCGAGCGCCAGGCCGCTGGTGATGGTCAGGCCGCGACGCGCAAGCTCGGCAGCGAAGGCCTGCGCGTTCTCAAGCCCCTGCGGGCTCGCATGGCGCGAGCCGACGATGGCCAGCTGCGGCGCGTTGAGCCAGTCCGGATCGCCCTGGACGAACAGCAGCGGCGGCGGGTGCGCGATTTCGCGCAGGCGCGCGGGATACGCCGGGTCATCTAGACCTAATGCATGACAACCCGGTTGCGCGAGCCATTGCAGATCCCGCTCGATCATTGCCTCGTCGACCGCCTGCAGCGCCTTGATCTGGTTCTCGCCCAGACCGGCGCCGCGCAGTGCAGACGGCTTTGCCGCCACGATCTGGGCAGCGTCGGCGAAAGTGATGAGAAGATTCTGGACCGCCGCGCTGCCGATGCCCGGCGCGCGGCACAGAATGAGCCACGGTCTTAGAGACTGTGCGTCCACTCTGATAGGGTCGCCCAGATCAGGGGGCGCTGGCAAGAATCAATCCTGCCCATCCTCGCAGGCACGGCCGCTGGTGCCTTGTACCTTAACGGCGCTCTGATGGGCTGGGACCGCGCACCCGATCGTTCAGATGAATCTCGCGCACCGCGCGCATCACCAGCGCGAAGCTGACCCGCTCGTCGGCCTTGAACACCATCAGCGTGCCGGCAAACAGCTCCGGCAGCGCTTCGTTGCGCCCGGTGTACGGATCACGCGTGGAACGCCCGGTCTGGAAGACATCGAGCACGCTGCCCTGCTGCAGCCCGTCGCGCGAACCGCGGCTGAGTGCAACGACCTGATACTGGCCGATCTGCGAGACGCCGCCGATCACCGAGATGATGCGGCCGGCAATCGCCGGATCGGCCGCGCGCGGATAGAAGTTGGCGGTGAAACCGTCGAGTTCCGGCGGCAGCAGGCGATCACCTGCACGCGTTTCCATATAGCTGCGCGCGACCAGCACGGTTGCGGGCTGACCGTCGCGGCGCACTTCCATGTCGGCAACGGGGATGGCTTCCCAGCCTAGGAAGTCACCGTTGTCCGGATCGATGTACTTCTTGCCGATACGCACGCTGTCGTAGCGGTAGTCGTCACCGGCTTTCAGATTCTTGACGTAGACCTCGGCGCCCGTGCCTTCGACCACATGCGGCTCGGCAAAGCCCAGCACATAGGGCGCGTCACGGAACTGATCCGCCGTGACCACACGCGCGCCGCGCAGGAAGTCGCGGATCACGTCGAGCGGGATCGTCGGAATCGCGTCGCCAAGCGAGGACTCGCGGATGCGCGGCGACATGTACTCGATGTTGGAATCATCACGCTGCACGACCGGTCGGCCATCGCGCCAGACCAGCGTCAGCACGTCGCCCGGATAGATCAGGTGCGGGTTGGCGACCTGACCGTTGACATACCAGATCTCCGGCCACTGCCACGGCTCGATCAGATAGTGCGCAGCGATATCCCACAGCGTGTCGCCCTTCTTGACGACATAAGTCAGTGGCGCATCCGTGCGCATGCCGACGGGCTCGTCCGCCAAGGGTTGCGCGTCTTTCGAGATCTGCGCGAGCGGCGCTTCGCGCAGCGGCTGCGTCCGTACCCCATCGGCATCGGCATCGCGCGCCGGCGAAATCGTCCGCTCGGCGGTTTGTGCGCAGCCAGCCAGACTCAGCGCCAGCAGTGCTGCGCCGTACAGACCCTTTGAACCGGTATACTTGGGCATGGCAAAACCGTCCCCGCGGGTTGCGCCAGAATTCGTAAACTCTAGACGGCTCAATTGCTTGCCGTCAAATCTGTCAGTCATTTCTTAAGCTCGTAAATGCAGTCATCGGCCATGGCGCTACTCACCATCTTGCATCATCCGGACCCACGGCTGCGTCAGAAAGCGGTTGCCGTACAGGTCTTTGATGCTGCGTTGCAGACCCTGATCGACGATATGTTCGAGACCATGTACGCCGCGCCCGGCGTCGGCCTTGCCGCGACCCAGATCGGCATCGCCCAGCGTCTGGCGGTCATGGATTGCAGCGAGGACAAGGCCAAACCGGACCCAATCGTCATCATCAATCCTGAAATCCTCGACCCGGCCGAGCCGGAAGTCATGGAGGAAGGCTGTCTGTCGGTCCCTGGCGTTGGCGAGAAGGTCGAGCGTTACAATCGCCTGCGCATGCGCGCGCTGGACCGTCACGGCAAGGCATTCGAGATCGAAGCAGAGGGGCTGATGGCGCAGGCGATCCAGCACGAAATCGATCATCTCGACGGCAAGCTGTACATCGACCGCCTGTCGTCCCTCAAGCGCGAGCGCCTGCTCAAGAAGCTGCGCAAGCAGCAGTCAGAGTAAGCGGCGATGCGGCTGGTCTTTGCCGGCACGCCGGAATTTTCCGTGACGGCACTTGATGCACTGCATCGCGCAGGTCATGAGATTGTCGGCGTGTTTACCCAGCCGGATCGCCCCGCCGGACGCGGCCGCAAGCTTTCACCTTCGCCGGTCGCCGAACGCGCGGCCGGACTGAACCTGCCGGTCTACAAGCCCGAGCGTTTGCGCGAAGACGCGCAGCAGATTCTGCGCGAGCTGGCCCCCGAGGTCATGGTCGTCGTCGCTTATGGCCTGATCCTGCCGCAGGCGGTGCTGGATATTCCCACCCACGGCTGTCTCAACATTCATGCATCACTGCTCCCGCGCTGGCGCGGCGCGGCGCCGATCCAGCGCGCGATCGAAGCCGGTGACGCGCAGACCGGCGTCACCATCATGCGCATGGAAAAGGGTCTCGACACCGGCCCGATGCTGCTGGTTGAAAGTACACCGATCACGCCGAGGACTACCGCTGCGAGCCTGCACGATACGCTCGCTGAAATCGGCGGCCGCCTGATCGTCACGGCACTGGAGAAACTCGCGAAGAACCCGTTGCCCGAACAGGTCCAGCCGGCCGAAGGCGTGACCTACGCGTCCAAGCTGAGCAAGGCCGAAGGCCAGATCGACTGGACCCTGCCGGCGAGCGAGATCGAACGGCGCATCCGTGCGTTCAATCCGTTTCCGGTGGCCTGGAGCAGCCTCGCTGGCGAGCGCGTGCGCATCCTGCAGGCGCAGGCCATCGACGGCTCCATCGACGCGAAATCCGGCAGCGTGCGCGCAGGTCAGACACTGGATGTTGCTTGCGGCCGCGGCCATTTGCGCATTGAACAGATCCAGTGGCCAGGAAGTCGCGTCGTCAGCGGCCAAGAAGCACTGGGCGCTCGTGCGCTGAATGGCCTGAGGTTCGAGCATGTCGACGACTGATCCGCAGCCGCCTGCTGACGACCTGGCCTATCCACCGAAGCCGGACCGACCGGATTGCTGCGCAGGCGGCTGTGCGCAATGCGTGCTCGACGACTATGCCGAAGAAATGGGGCGCTGGCATGAAGCCGTCGCGCTGATCGACCAGCTGCGCGAAGAACGCGCAGCGACAGCAGCCAAAGGCTAGGGCGAGGAACGCGCGCCGCGGCCGCCGCCCGCGGCCGCGCTCGTGCCGGTCTTGAGGGTTCGCATCAATCCCTCATCGGGAACGAAGCCGGAACCATCATCAAGCTCGAACCAGCCCGCCACATCGGCCGGCAGCAGTCGCAGCGGCGTCCCCGGGCGCAGTCGCTTGAGCACCTTCGCGGTTTTCTCCGGCTGCTCGCGCACCGTCACGCGCACACCGCTGACGGTGGCCAGGACCAACTGCGTTTCGATTTCGTCGATCTGTGCCGGCGGCGGCGCATCGAGCGAAGGCACATGCACCGAAGCCAGCGCGCTGGCATGGATATAGCCCGGGCGCCCTTGCAGCTGGTACCACTCGTCCTTAGAGGTCTTGATGACCTGGATCAGCGATGCGGCGCCCAGCTTGGACAACACCGGCGACTTCAGCGAAGGCATGCTGCGCAGATTGACACGGCTGGCGATCGTCACGGCATCAAGCTGGCTGCCCGAGGTCTGTACCGCTCCCGGCGCATGACGCGCAGCGGCGATCACCAGATCGCGCTCCTTGTTCGAAGCGAAGCGCCCACCTTCCTGCAGGCGACGCTGCAATGCGGAGACTTCGTAGACGGCAACCGCAGTGGCTTCCTGGGTCAACGCCGAACAGGCGGTCTTCTGCAACACCGAACGTCCGCCTTCGGCGGCGTCCTCTTCGTCCATCGCCTTGCCGGACCAGCGCAACTGCACGCGCAGCTGGTAGAGACAGGTATGGCTGTCGAGACGACCCGCCACCAGCTCCAGCGCGGGGGCGACCGTGCGCTTGCCGTTGCTGCTGGTAATGCTGGGAAGATCAACCTTGAAACTGCGTGGTGAACGCTGGGGTGCGGTCGGAATTCTTTCCAGGAAGCTCGAAAGTTCTGCAGCAAAGTCAGTGGTTTCCGCGTGCACAACAGACGTCGCGCCCACTGCCAACAGCAGGCCTGTTGCCCATCGGACACCGAGCTGAGTACTGAGCATGTTCCCCCCGGAACGTCGCCCCAATCCCTACAAATCAACCCCGAAACCCGTCATGCGACGGTTCGGGTCATTCAGACGCCACGCATTCTTATACAACTGTATAGCGCAGACCTTTTCCGACCGCAATCGGAAATCACGCCATCAGCTCGCCGGCTCCAGTACCGCCGTGGGCACGACCGGGAGCACCACGCTCGACGGCCGCTCGGCGTCGCTGTAGATCGTCAGCACGCCGACCAGCTGATCGGCCAGATCGGCCAGCGGCGGCAGCCCATGCGGGAAGTCGCTGGCGCCGACGGTGACACGCAGGCTGTGACCCTGCTTGATCACGAAGCTCGACGGAAACACTTCGATCGGCAGCAGTACCGGCGTCCCGCTGCCCACCGCCTCGCGCGAGGCTTCGGTGTACGGATGCCAGGGCTGGATCATCTCGCCGTTCAGGTAACGCGACCGCGAGGTGTCGACCTGGCGCAGCGAGGCTGTGAGGATGCCGTTGGTGATTTCGCGCGAGCTCCCGTCCGGCGAGACATCGGTGATGCGCACGAGCAGGCCGGCATCCGCCGCAGTGGTCGAAATCCACATGTCGGCCTGGATCGGGCCGTTGACGTAGTAGTCCTGCTCCATCGCCGGCGTCGTGAACGTGACTTCGAACAGCGGATTTTCGTTGATGTTGTTTTCGCTGAAGCACGGCACCGGCAGTGCACCGAGCAGGCCCGCCGTCCACTGCGAGGTGCTGGTCGAGCAGATGCCGTTCAGCGGCTGCTGCAGCACGGTGCTGCTGCCTTCGCCGGCGCCCGGCAGTTCGCGGGCCAGCGACTTGTCGGCACGCAGGTACAGACGTTCGGCACGCGCCTGCGGATGCGGCCAGTCCGTCGTCGTGACGTAGCGCTCCTCCCCGTACAAGTATTGGGTGACATTGGGCACGCGCGCCGCACCGGCATTCATTCCCTTGAGGTACTGATCGAACCACATCAGTGCGATGTGATTCAGATCCGGCACGCCGTCCTTCGGCAGTCCCGCGCCTTGCGAGCCACCGATGTGCTGCCAGGGGCCAAGCAGCAGTTTGGCCGTGGTGTTCTTGCGGATGGCTTCGTACAGCAGCGGCTCGCCGCGCTGGAAGATGTCATTGAGGCCGCCGACGATGAAGGTCGGGATGCGGATGCGGTCGGCCTGTTCGATTGGTGAACGCGTGCGCCAGAATTCAGTGTCGTAGTTGTAGCCTCCGACGCCGATCGCGGACTGCGCAATCACCGGCACCTGGAAATTCGTCACCGCACTGAGCAGATGCTCGACGATCACGGCGGGCGCCGCCGGATCGACTTCAGCGGGAATCGCACCGAGCGCCGTCACCAGGCCCATCCACAGCGGAATGAAGCCGGCGTTGAGCTGGCCGCCGGACCAAACGATGTCACGGTAGGCATCTGCCATCGGCACGATCGCGAATACCGCCTTGTGTGCCGGATGCTGGTGCGCAGCGGTGAACAGCTGGGTGATCGCCATGAACGACGCGCCCCAGGTACCGACCGTGCCGTTGCTCCATGACTGGGTTGCCGCCCATTCCATCACTTCGTTGTAGTCGGCCTGCTCGTCTTCGCCGAAGGCCTCCCATTCGCCGCCGGACATGCCGGTGCCGCGCACGTCGACGCTGACATGCACATAACCGTGCTTCACCAGAAAGGCGTTCGAGGCCGGGATCACCGGAATGCTCTTGTTGTAGCCGGTCTGGGTCAGGATCACCGGCAGCGACGTCGTCACCGGATTGCCGTCGGCATCGGCCGGCACCGTCACGATCGCCGACAACTCGACGCCGTCGCGCATCGCGATTCTCACGCTGTCGAGTTGGGCCGTGCCCGGATACTCCTCGGCGCGGTCGTAGTCGACCCAGGTCGCACCGCTGGTCGACGGGCCACCACCCGTGCCATCACCTGCATGCTCGCTGCTGCCGCACGCAACAACACTCAGGGCGACGAGGCCCGCCAGCAGCCATTTGCTGAAATTCATAGGATTCACTGCGCTCACTCCGAGACTGCACTGGATTCTGCGGCGCTCGAATAGGTGGCGCCTGATGCTTCAGGATCGGCATGCTGCCACGGATTCCGGCGGCTTGCGTACTCCTGCATCCCTATCGCATTCGCCGTGCGCCTGCGATGATTCGCGCCGAATGAGCTCCTCCAAATCCCCTTGGGACAACACGCGCCGTCCGAAGGACCCGGGCGACCGCAGTGATCGCAATGTCCGCGCCATCGCAGCGCGCGCAGTTCGCCAGGTACTGCGCGGCCGCAGCCTCGACGATGCCCTGCTGCCCGCAGCCAAGCTGAACCTCGCGGCCGACGGTGCGCTGGTGCGCCTGCTGAGCTACGGCGTGCTGCGCGAACTGAGCACGTTGCAGGCTCTGTCCAAGATGCTGATGGAGCGCCCGCTCGAACCCGACGACGAGATCGCGACGCTGATCCTCGTTGGACTGTTCCAGCTACGCACCCTGAAGACGCCAGCCCATGCGGCGACGCATGAAACCGTCGAGGCCGCCGCCGCACTCAAGCGGCCGGAGACCCAGGGCTTCGTCAACGCCGTGCTGCGCCGTTACGACCGTGAGTCTGCCGAGCTCGAAGCGCAACTGCCAAACGACCCAGTCATCCGTTACGCGCATCCGTACTGGCTGGTCGACACCCTGAAGCGCGACTGGCCAGAGGACTGGGAAACCGTGCTCGCGGCCAACAACCAGCAAGGCCCGCTGACGCTGCGCGTGAATCGTCGACGCCTCACTCGCGATGAGTACCTCAAGCGGCTCGGCGAGATGAGCATCGAGGCCAGCGCCAATCCGCACGCGCCGGATGCCGTCACCCTCGACAGCGCCCGCGGCGTCGATCGCATTCCCGGCTTCAACAGCGGCCAGGTGTCAGTGCAGGACGCTTCGGCACAGCTCGCGGTGGGATTGCTCGATCTCAAACCCGGCCTGCGCGTGCTCGATGCCTGCGCCGCACCGGGCGGCAAGACCGCGCACATGCTCGAATGCGCCGATGTCGCCGTCACCGCTGTCGACAACGATGGCACACGCCTGATCCGCGTCGACGAAAACCTGCGCCGCCTCAAGCTGCAGGCCGAGCTGATTGCCGGCGACGCCAGCGCGCCCGAGCGCTGGTGCAAGGACAAGACCTACGAGCGCATCCTGCTCGACGCGCCGTGCTCAGGCACTGGCGTGATCCGCCGTCATCCGGACATCAAGTGGCTGCGCCGCGAAACCGACATCGTCGCGCTGCAGAATCAGCAGCTGGGCCTGCTCCAGGCACTGTGGCCGCTGCTGGCGAGTGGCGGACGGCTGGTCTACGCGACCTGTTCGATCCTGCGTGATGAAGGTGATGGCGTAATCGAGAAGTTCTCCGCATCGAGGCCCAATGCGCAGGTGCTTCCGATTGAAAGTGATTGGGGCCAGGCGACGACCTTTGGCCGCCGCATTGCGCCGGGCGGCGCGTTCGACGGTTTCTACTACGCGGTGCTCGGCAAACGCTGATCAGAGCGGAAATCCGTAGACAACCTCCATTTGCTGGAGGATGCTGCGCACCGCAAGTGAGCGCCGTTCAGCCTCGCAATTTGAACGGCGTCTCAGACGGCTTCCGCGCTTTAGGGGATAAAGCGCAGCAACCGGGCGCCGCGTAGTCCGCGTCCGCATAAAACACAGGAGCAGATCATGAAACTCAAGCTTGGCGTCATCTCGATATTGCTGGCCACATCCACGTCGCTGTGGGCCGGCGGCACGGCAACGCTCGAAACCTCATCCGACGGCACCAGCAACCAGGCCACCGTCGAGTACGACGGCAAGGGTTCGCTGCGCATGGACGGCGGTGGTCAGCAGAGTGGCTATCTGCTGGTGCGGGATAACAAGGCGTACAGCGTGGTTGTCAATGACGGCACGCCGATGGTCATCGACCTCGCCAGCACGATGAAGATGATCGGCGGCCTCGCCAAGCAGGGCAGCAGCGAGGGCGCAACCGCGGGCAACGAAGTCGCGCGCTTTGTCAGCCTCGAAAAGACCGGCGCAAGCGAAACCGTCGCCGGCATCTCCGGCAATGTTTACAACCTGACGTTCGTCGATGACGAAGGCCAGCAGAAAACCGAGAGCCTGGTGCTGAGCAAGGACGCGCGCGCACGCGAACTGACCAAGGCGCTGACCGTGATGGGCAAGCAGATGGCCAAGGCCGCTGGCATACCCGAGCCGGAAGGGACTGCCAAGATGTATGCCGAGATCGACGGCAGCAAGCAGGGCGTGCTGCGTTACGGTTCGGACTTCCGCGTTGCCTCGTTCGGCGGCGAACCCGCATCGTCGCGCTTCGCGCTGCCGGCGCAGCCGCAGCAGATGCCCAACCTCGCCGACCTGATGAGTGGAGCGGCGGGCGGCTCTGCGGGTGCCGAAGCCAACGTTGACGCCGGGTCGGATGCCGGCTCGTCAGGCTCCAATCCGTTTGGCGGACTGTTCGGCCAGAAGGCGCAGCGTCAGGCTGACCGCGTTGAAGGAAAGACCGATCAGAAGGTCGACGAGACCACCGACAGGGCCGTCGACAAGGTGCTCGACAGCGCCCTCGACAAACTGTTCGGCAACTGAGTCCGGATCTGTCGGTGCGACTTTGCAGTCGCACCTGTACAGGCAGAAGTGCGCAAGGGCGGGAGATCCAGTCTTCCGCCCTTGGCTATTTGCGGATCGAGAATCATGGCAGGCTGAGCACCGCACTATCGGGTTGAGACCGCACGATGGCTGATCGGCCTGCGCACAAGGCTGCAAGGTACTTGCTGGAGATCGGCGCCTTCGTTGCGGTGGTCGTTGCGGACGCCGCCGGACTTGTTCCGCTGACGCAGACGCTGTTTCTGGTCCCGTTGATCTGGCTCCTGCTGCGCCTGAACAAGGAGCCTTGGGCTGCAATCGGATTTTCCCGACCACAGCGATGGATACCGATCATCGCGATGGGTCTCGCCGCCGGGGTGCTGCTCGAATTCTTTGCCGTCTACGTCGCGACACCGCAGATCAGCGCTTACTTTGGCGTCGAACCCGATTATTCCGGGCTGGAGAAGATTCAGGGCAATCTCTCCCTGCTTCTCGTGTTCCTCGGACTCTCCTGGACATTCGCGGCGTTCGGCGAAGAGATCTGTTTCCGCGGCTTTCTGATGCAGCGCCTCGCCCGCCTGTTCGGCGACCATCGCCCGGCCTGGATCGCCAGCCTGGTGTTGTCCAGCGTGCTCTTTGGCTGGGGGCATACCGAGCAGGGCATCTCCGGCTGGGTACAGGAAGGCCTGAGCGGCCTGCTGCTGGGCGTGCTGTTTCTGGCCGCGAAACGAAACCTCGCGCTGCCGATCATCGCGCACGGCGTTTCGAACACCGTCGCTTTCATCCTGATCTATCTAGGCCGCTATCCCGGCATCGGATAGGTACGGCGTTCCGCATGACGATCGTTGCCTTGCCGACCACAACTCAGGGGCTGCCGACACCCCATATGCGCTGATGGGCAAGGCCGAGATACTCCTTGATCGCGCGCTGGCTGCGCATCAGTGCCGGGAACTGCGGCAGCACCGCACGCCAGCCATCGAAGCGACCGACCGCTGGATCGCGATCTGCCGGCGCGGCAACGACTTCGATGCCGAGTGCGCGGGCGTTGGCCATCGCGCGCGGCATGTGCAATGCGGAGGTCACGAGCAGGATTCTTGTTGCACCGCGTGCATGCAGCAGTGGTGTGGCGGCAGCCATGTTTTCCCGCGTATTGCGTGCGCTGCGTTCAAGAACGATCGCCGAAGCGGGTACGCCAGCGGTCGTCAACTGCGTATGCATGATGTCGGCTTCAGTCGTGCCGTATCGCGCGGCGCGGTCACCGGCACCCGTGGCGACAATGACAGGAGCACGCCCTGCCGCATACAAGGCGGCCGCAAACGCAACGCGGCTGTAGCGCGCGGGATCGCTGTCGCGCATGCGCAGCTTGCCGCCGCGGCGGTCACCGCCGAGCAGCAGGATGGCGTCTGCCGTGGGTAGCGCTGCCGCTGCCATGACCGGGTGGCGCGATTCCAGGATGACCGTGGCCTCGTCGGCCACGATCGGCGTCGCCCATAGCCACAGCCAGCCCAGCGCCAGCAGGCTCGCAGCCAGCGCACGTCGCCGCTGCCGGCGCAGCACGAATGCCAGCGCCAACAGCAGCAGGCAGAGCGCGCTGCCGGTGGGCAGGAGTAACAGCAGCAGAATCTTCAGCAGCATGCGGTTTGTATGTCTTTCTGATCAGACGCCAACGACAATACAAGCTGGACAGCGTGCCACGCCGGAAATCGCTACGCTGCCACCTGCCCGATTCTCCCATCCAATGGAGCCCGCACATGTCCACCCAAATCCGCGCCTGGGCCACTCACGCTGCCGGCCAGAATCTGGAGCCCTTTGCGTACGACGCTGGTGCACTGCCGGCCGAGCACGTCGAGATCCATGTCGAGCACTGCGGCATCTGCCATTCCGACCTGTCGATGATCGACAACGAATGGCGGCGCGCGACCTATCCGCTGGTGCCTGGCCACGAGGCAGTCGGCACCGTCGTCGCGCGCGGCGAGCAGGTCAAGGGGCTCAAGGTCGGCGACCGGGTCGGCATCGGCTGGTTCGCGGCCAGCTGCATGCACTGCGGCGATTGCCGCTCCGGCGACCTGCATTTCTGCAGCACCGGCGAGCAGACCATCATCGGCCGTCACGGTGGCTTCGCCGACCGCATGCGCTGCCACTGGGCCTGGGCGGCGAAGCTGCCGGCGCAGATGGACTACCGCAGCGCCGGCCCGCTGTTCTGCGGCGGCATCACCGTGTTCAGCCCCATCGTCGAGTTCGGCGTCAAGCCGACCGATCGCGTCGGCGTCGTCGGCATCGGCGGGCTCGGTCACATGGCGGTGCAGTTCCTCAACAAGTGGGGCTGCGAAGTCACCGCGTTCACGTCAAGCGATGCCAAGCGCGCCGAGGCGCTGTCGTTCGGCGCGCATCACACCGTATCGAGCACCGACAAGGCCGCACTCAAGGCGCTGGTCGGCAAGCTCGACTTCATTCTCGTCACGGTCGCCGTCAATCTCGAATGGGCCGCGTACCTGCGCACGCTGGCGCCGCGCGGGCGCCTGCATTTCGTCGGCATGGTCGCCGAGCCGCTCGGCATCTCCGGCATGCAGCTGGTCGGCAATCAGCGCAGTGTTTCCGGCTCGCCGCTGGGCCGCCCGACCACCGTCACGACGATGCTCGACTTCTGCGCGCGCCACAAGATTGCGCCGCTGGTCGAGCACTTCCCGATGAGCAAGGTCAACGAAGCGATCGACCATCTGCGCAGCGGCAAGGCGCGCTACCGCATCGTGCTCGACGCCTGATCAGTCGCAGGTTCGCCCAGCCTCGGATTGCGCGAGCAGCCTCGCCAGTCGTGACGGCGCGTCGGTCATGATGCCATCGACGCCCAGTGCGAGCAGGCGGCGCATGTCCTCGCAGTCGTTGACGGTCCATACGTGTACGGCGAGACCCTGGGTGTGCGCATCGTCGACGAAGTCCTGGCTGACGACCGGAATGCCGAGCGACTCCGGCACCTGGAAGGCGGCATGGCCGAGCGTCAGACCGGGCAGCGGGCCCAGGCCGAGCAGCACATCGACGGCAACCTGACCGGTCGGGACCGAAGTGGAAATGTCCGGCGCACTGAGCTTGAACAGCACTGAGTTCCAGTCCTGGAACGAGGCGACGATGACATCGTCGTCGCGGCCGAACTCGTTGAGCAGGATCGCGAGCTTGCGCTCGTAGCTGCCGGTGGAATCCAGGTCCGGCTTCAGCTCGATGTTGATCAGCGTGTCCGGAAAGGTTTCGAGGATGCGGCGCAACGTCGGGATGCGGAAATCCTCGGCAGTGAAACCGGCTGGCGGTGCGCGCTCGCCGGTCGCGATGCCGCGAAACGGGAAGTTGCCGCTGCTGTGACCGCAATCGCTGCCGACCTCCGGCACATAGCAGTGCGCGGCATCAAGCGCCTGCAGTTCCGCCAGTGTGAAACTGGAGACATTGCCGCTGCCATTGGTCGTGCGGTCGACTGTCGAATCGTGGATCACGACCAATTCGCCATCAGCGGTTTCGTAGATGTCCATTTCCAGCATGTGGCTACCGCCGACTTTCAGCGCCTGCTGATAGGCGTAGCGCGTGTTCTCCGGAAACTCGATCGCGCCGCCGCGATGCGCGATGTTCAGCGGACGACGGTCCGGATACCAGTTGCCTTCGAGGAAGGCGCCGGGTTCGGTGGGTGGTGTGTTGTTGCTATCGCTGCCGCAGGCGGTGAGCAGTGCGGGGACAAGCAGCGTGACGAAACACGTTGGGGCCAGGCTCTTCATGGCATCTGACTGTTCAGGTTCTGTGTGAGGGGTGCGCGGGTCTCTCGATACACCGCGCTGGCGCGCGGCACTCGAGACGAACGGAGTCTTGTTGGAGCGGCCCATGAAAAACCCGTTCGCATCGAGTGCCGGCCCTTCGACTTCGCTCAGGACAAGCTCCGCCGGTGTATCGAGATGCTGCCACGAATGTCGCAGAGCCAGGCTATTGCGGCTCGATCACCACCGCGTGCTCGCCCGAGGGCAGCGCGATGTTCAGGCGTCCATTCTGCACGGTCGCATTGACTGCGGCACCGTTCACGCTGATCCGCACGTCGCGATCCAGCGCACGCAGCGTCAGCACGGTGTCGCCATCACTGCTGACCGTGCCGCTGACCACCTGCGCCAGATCCAGTCCCATCCCGGCGACATCGAGCGTGACCGAGGCCAGGCGGGTCAGCGTCGCCTCGAAACCATTGCTGATGTCCTCCTCACCGATCTCCAGCCAGTCGATGCCGGTGCGCACGAACGGCGTGCTGTGCGCGCCGATCGACAGCACTGGGGTGGAGACTGCATCGGGTCGTACTTCGATGCTGCGCGGCAGCGGCAGCACGCGCGCGGCCGGGCGCATGTAGCTCTGCGCGTCGATCATGCCGAACTGCTGCGGATCAGCGTCATCTGGATCGCGTACGACGAGATCGTCGACCCACCATGCGCCGTCGGGCTGGAAGTCGAAGGCAATGTCGTTTGCGCGGATGGTGTTCAGCGCGCGGATCATCGCCGGCACACGCTTGTAGATGACGTGGCGCGGATTGACCGGCGTGGTGAACTGGTGGAAGTAAGCCGCGCCATCGGCCCACTCGTCGACGATCGCCTGCGTGAAGTGCTCATACCCGGCGAACAGCGTCATGTCGTGTCGATAGCCGAGTTCGGCCATGCGCAAGCCCATGCGGACAGCACCCGGCGTCAGCGCCAGCTCGTCGTTGGTGCCGTGATGGATGACGATCGGGAAGTGCTTGGCATTCTCCAGTGTGCGATACATCAGCTGCGCGTTCGGATCGCTTTCGTTGGCTTCGACGAAACACGGATTCTCGAACTCTCCGACCCCCGGTACATTGCCGCCGGGCAGGGTGCAGGTGAAATCATCCGGACCGAGGCCGGTCCATGCGCCCTGCGTCACCGCGCCGGAAGTCGAATAGCCGGCGGCGAACAGATCCGGATACAGGGTGCCGAACAGATAGGTGCCGTAGCCACCCATTGAATAGCCGGACAGATAGCGCCGCTGCGGATCGATGTTCGGGAACAGCGCGTGCACATCGGCGAACACCTCGAAGAAATCCTGATGCGCCTGGGTGACATACCAGGTCGAGGTGCCGCGCGCACGTGGCGTGACGACGAGATGTCCCGGTGCTTCGCCGATCTCGTCGATCAGGCGCGGCGTCCACGACCCGCCGGAATGCGTCTTGCCGCCGCGATAATGCATCCAGATATCGAGCGGCATCAGCTTCGGCAGCGGTGCGTACGCGCTCGGCACGAACAGGCCGTAGGGCTGAACAATGCCGTTCTCGCCGTCTTCACGCGAGATGTTCTCCGCGGAAACGAACTGGCGTTCGTGATAGCCCGGTGCGGGGAACACGATCTCGCTGACGCCGTCGCGCAGATCCTGCAGGTTCAGCGTGACATTGAAATCATCGACTGTCCCTGCCGCGAGCGCCAGCGCCTGCAGCTGCTCGCTGTAGACCGTCACCGGTTCGGCGCTGCGATATGCCGCGTTGGCCGGCCGCAGTCCGTCTTCATTGCTGCGCAGTGCCACGACGGCTACGGTGGTCTCGTCGCTGAACCAGTCAGCCGGCAACTCGGCTTCAAGCGCATTGGTCCAGCCCTCTGCGTTGACGGCTGCGCGCGCCGCGCCGCCGCCGAGTGTCTCGCCGCTGTGCAGATCGACAGCCTGCACGCCGTTCGCGGCCAGCAGCACCGCGCGATCGAAGCGCTGCGTGTGCAGCCCCGTGCCCAGGCCGACCTCGCGCTGCGCGCCATCATCGGCTGCGCTGTCGAGCAGCACGAGCAATGCCGCGTGAGCAGGATCGGTCAGCGAGGACCAGCGCGCAAGCAGCAGCACCGACGACTGCTGCACGGCCCAGCGCACTTCACGCAGATCGGCCTCTTCGGACAGTTCAACGGTGTTGCCGTAGGTGTCCTCGGCACCGATCGGCGCCGGCACGCCCAGCTGGTCGCCGGCCGCCTGGAAAATGATGTCGAAGCGGGCAACGCGTGCGTCGATCTGAGCCAGCGGACTCAGCAGCGCGAGACGCCGGGCATTGGTGCCGTCGTCGGCACCGTAGGCATCGAACAGGAACTCGGTGTGAATCGATTCGCCGGCATCCATGCGCGTGGTGCCGCCGGTGCGCGAAGGCTCGCCGATCCAGTCCGATGGATCGCCGTCGACGGATTTTGTCGAGGGCGTCTTTGCCGCTGCGGCACAGCGCGCAAGACCGCCGCGCGGCAACGGATAGCTCGCGACCGGCAGGATATCGAGAGGATGCGTTGCAAGCACTTCGCCACTCAGGCACAGACTCGGATCGGTCGGCGGCGTCACACCCGGATCGGGCGGCGTGCCCGATCCACCGCCAGCGGTCGTCACCGGCGCACTGGAGCCACAGGCGCTGAGCAGAACCAGCATCGTTCCGATTGCGCCGCGACGGAAATGCCGGATCTGCGACATGTGGAGACTCCTGCTCAGTATCAAGAATTAAAAAAGGGAAGCGCGACAGCGCCGCGCTTCCTAAAGCTCGCACACCGCCCCCCGACGGTGATGCGAGTGGGACAAGCCATTGCTACTGCAGGCGTTCAATGCGAAACACACGCGCACTGTGGATCGCCGGTATCGAGACCTGGATGCCGGCGCGCAGCTGCTCGGCGCTGTAGTTCAGTGCAGTGGTTTCTGCCGGCGCTTCGAGCAGGCGGTAGTTGCCGGCCGGTACGTTGCGCAGGCGGATCGTGCGCACGCTGTCGCTCGCATCCTGTCGATACACCAGCAGCACGCCGCGTGCACGTTCCGGATTCCAGGTCTGGAATGCGGCCCAGTTGTAGCCGCTGTACGGATCCTCGTCAGTCAATGAATAGGTCAGGGTCGCGAGGTCTTCGCGATGCGCCTTGTAGTAGTCCATCCAGACGCGGATCCGGGGAATGATCTCGGCCGGCACATCGCGCAGGTCGTTGAAGAAGCTGATGTGCGACAGCAGCGCGACCGCCATCTGGTAGTCGACCGAGTACTTTTCAATGTCGCCGCTGCGCAGCGCGGCGCGCCCCAGCGCATGCGGCGGCACCCAGGGCGTCAATATCCAGTTGGCATGCAGCGATTCGTTCGGTGCCGGCGAGCCGTTCTGGTACCAGGTTGGCCCGCGCACCAGCGCTTCGAACGGGAACAGACGGTAGTCGTTGGTCTCGTCCATCTGGATCGTCACGTCCGGATGGTCGGCGAGCACACGATCGAGCATGCGCATAAAGGATTCGCGATAGGCGTACATGTCGACCGTATTGATGCCGACACAATCGAGCCATGCGGTGAAGTCGTACTTGAAGTAGCTCACGCCCCAGCTTTCGATCGCGATGCGGATGCGTTCCTCGATGTGGTCGATGGCCTTCTTGCCGCTCAGCGACACCGCTTCCGGATTCCACTGCACGATGCCGGCTTCGCTGGAGCTGTCATAGGGCTGAGCCTGGTTGACCAGCAGCAGCGCGGCGCTGAGCGGCAGACACAGCCATTGCGGATTCTCACGGAATGTCACCGACGAAGGATGGAAATGCAGCGGCGACATCCACAGGCCGAGGCGCATGCCGGCGGGTTCGAGCTGCTCGCGCACCGCCTTGAACTCGGCATCGGGAAAGCGCGGCGCGAACTTCGGATCGCTGCCGCGGCGCGGCTCGGTGCATTGCTCGTCAGGCACGTCGGCATCGGGGCACCAGTCGCCGGACCGCGCCTGCCAGCCATCGTCGAAGATGAAGGTCTCGATGCCGATCGCCTTGGCGGTTTCGAGCTGGACGATGAAGGTCGCGAAATCCATGTCGTCCTTCGCGCCCGTGGAGATGACGTTGTCGTCGACGCCGTTGGAGTTGAACGTCACCGCGCGCGGATACCTCGGCATGCGCAGCGACAGGTACTTGTAGTGCTGCCAGGCTTCGTCATCGCCATCGACGCCGACACCGGTGAAAACCGACTCCAGCTGCAAGGGCTGGCCCGGCATCACGATGCGCGTGCGGCCCACACCGCCGCCGAGCGGATTGCCGATGTGAACCTGCTCTTCGAGCGGGCCGAGGTAGATGATGTCGCGAGCGAGATCGACGCCGGCCCGTGCGCGGCCGCCGTCGAAGCTCATGACCGATGATGGCAGGTCATTGCGTTCAAGCACGTAGAACAGCCGGCGGTCGTCACCGTCTCGCAACGACAGCCATTCCGCCGTTTCGGTCACGTCGGTGCCGGACGTCGTCTTGCGCCAGGTGCCGAGCTGGGCGTCGCCGACGACCAGCGGCGGACCCGCCCATTCCGGCTCGCGCCAGTCGGCGCCCGCACGAAACGCGTGCAGATCGGCGTTCAGGCCGTCGCCTTCGGGCTGGGACTGATCGAGCGTGTAGCCACTGATGACCAGCGGTACGAGAGTTTCGATGCGGGTTTCGACACGCATTCCGGCAATGCCCGGATACATCTCGAAGGTCCGCGTGATCAGCGTGTTCGGCGGCAGGTTCGCGCCGAGCAGCGTCGGCGCGAGCGACATCGTCAGACGCACGCTGCCGCTAGCCGTCGTCTCGCTCTGCACGCCGACGGTGCTGAGGTTGTAGTTGTCGCTCGCCAGCGGCAGGCCGAGGACACTGAGCGAAAAATCGGCGTCGTCGGTGGACCAGACCTTGCCGGTCCGCAGATCGGTGAGTGCTTCGGTGCGCACCAGCGGCGCATGCGTCCAGCTACGTTCGATCAGACCGTTGCGCAGCACAATCCGCTCTTCGTCGATGCGCAGCTCGACTGCAGCCGCACCACTGCCCGGCGACGGCGCTGCAGTTGGCGCTGCGCTGGCCTGAGGAACTTCGCTGCTCTGGCAGGCCGCCAACGCACACAGGACCAAGGCTGGGAACGAGACACGGATCGCGTTCATCGCGAAGCTCCATCGGCAACACAGCCGAATGCACTGAGAGGAGAACTGCTCAAGGACGGTGGCGGCGCGCTTGCGCCCCAGCTCGCATCGGGCAGCAAGGCAGTACGCAGCGTGATCTTGGCAGCCTCGCGCGGCAGGACCAGCCAGGGCTGCGCGAGTTCGTTGCCGTTCAGCGAAAGTCCGTCGACAAAGCTGTTGAGCGGTCCGGCACCCGGCGCTTCGATGACCAGCGGCGCGTTCGGGCGCTGCAACGTGATCTTGGAGAACACCGGCGAGCCGACGACCGCGAGCGGCGTGCCCGGATTCATCGGATACAGGCCGATCATCGTCCAGGCCAGCCAGCCGGACAGCGCGCCAAGATCATCATTACCGGGCAGACCCAGTGGCGTCGGCGCGTAGATGCGCGCGGCGTTGCGTGCGACGAGCTGTGCCTTCCACGGCGCGCCGACATAGTTGTAGACATACGGCGCCTGCAGATCGTGTTCGTTGCCGGGCGCGTATTGGTTCCCGTAGTACAGCGTGCCGAACACGCTGAGCTGAGCCTGCAGCAGCGGCCACACAGCGGGTACCAGATTCGCCGGCAGCGTGAAGAACTGATCCAGGCGACGCTCGACTGCGGCATCGCCACCCATGCCATCGATCAGGCCAGCGTAGTCGTGCATCGCCAGCCACGAGTACTGCCACGACGTGCCTTCCTGGAAGCCGTAGTTCAGCTCCGGCAGGAACGGCGTGAGCCAGCTGCCGTCGTCGTGGCGCGGACGGATGAAGCCGCTGCCTGCGTCCTGCAGGTTGCGATAGTTCAGCGACTGTTGCGCAAGGCGCGTCGCTTGCGCGGAGTTGCCGTCGCTGTCCGCCATCAGCGCGAGTGCGAAATCGGCGATGCCGTATTCGAGCGTCGTGCCGGCCGCGCCGGAGCCGCCGGCGATCTCGTCGAAGATCGATTCCGGAACAGGCACCGGGATATAGCCGAGCGCAATGCGTTCGCGTCGGCCCGCTTCGAGCGACAGCATTGCTTCAAGCAGATCGTCGCGCAGCGGCGCATCGAGCAAGCCACGGCACCAGCCTTCGCCGATGAACGGAATCACCGGATCGCCGGACATGTGGCTCGCGTCGCGCGGACCCTGCTGCCAGCGCGGCAGATAGCCGGCCTGCTGATGGAATGCGAGCAGCGAACGCAGCATGTCGCGATAGCGCGTCGGCTGCAGCTCGGCAAGCATCTGGTTCTGGCCGCGATAGCTGTCCCACAGTGAGTACTGGCTGTAGTGCGGACGCGTGTCGCTGTGAACCTGAT
>JALYJV010000099.1 GCA_030775105.1 Pseudomonadota bacterium
GACACTGCACGCGCTCGAACGCATGTTCCAGCACATGGGCTATCGCGTCGACATCCCGCGCGACCAGGGTTGCTGCGGCGCGATCCACGAACACGGCGGACTGCCCGATGGCGCCGCCCGCAACGTCGCGCGCAACCTGCAGGCCTTTGCCAATTCGAGCTGCGTCGTGCACAGCGCCAGCGGCTGTGGCGCAACGCTGGTCGACTACACGCGTCTCGCAGACGATCGCGCCAGCGGTGCAGCCTTTGTGAGAAAACTCGACGACGCCTGCGCTGCGCTGCTCAGGCGCTGGCCCGCGCAACTGCATCTGCTGCCGCTGAAAGCCCGCGTCGCGGTGCATCTGCCCTGCACCCAGCGCAACGTGCTCGGCGGTACACAGCACATTGTGGATCTTCTGCGGAAAATCCCGGAAATTGAACTCGTCGAACTGGACGTCACGCATCAATGCTGCGGCGCTGCCGGCACCTACTTCGTGACCCAGCCGCAGATGGCGGATCAGCTGCTGCAACGCAAATTGAACAGCGCCGCGCTGCTGCAACCGGACTACATCGTCAGCACCAACATCGGCTGCTCGCTGCATATCGCCGGCGGATTGCGAAGACGCGGCGGCGGTGCGCCGGAAGTGCTGCATCCGGCAACGCTGCTGGCGCGGCAGTTGCCGCCGTAGGCAGTTTGGCTGCGGTGTTGCCCCTGCGGCACCCTCGATACACCCGCTGCGCGGGCACTCGAGAGACCAGCGCGAAAACCCTAAGGCGCCAGCGGTATCGGCACGGGCTCCATCGGCAGCTGACCCAACTGCGCTTCCAGGCGCAACAGCATCAGCTCCGCCATTTCGGTCTGGATGAAATCGCGCAAACGCGCTTCTTCGGCTTCCTTGGCCAGCACCTGTTCGGGCTGGAAGCTGTAATCGCGGGTCACGCGCAGCGCGCCGGGTTCGACGAGGGACTTGCCGTCACGGAAGATCTGGTACTGCACGCTCGTCACGAGGCGGAACTCGATCGCCTTGCCGTTGATGCCGACCGACAGCACCTCGCGCGACTCGTTGAGTTGGGTTAGACGGATGTCGGTGATGCCGGCGCCACGATCGCCGCGCACCTCCGCGCCGCGCCGCTGCAGGATCGCGCGCAGCGCGCTTTCCACCGGCGGCTGTACGACGCGATACGGCGCGACGACGTCGATGTAGACCAGCTGCAGCGCCGAAGGCAGTGGCCGCGTACCGGCGAGGTGGAAACCGCACGCCCCGACAAACAACGCTGGCAGCAGCGTTGCGATGAGCGCGAGTGATCGCAGGAGTAGGCGCATCAGACGACGAAGTTCACGAGCTTGCCCGGTACGACGACCTGCTTCTTGATCGTCTGCCCGGTCACGAAGCGCTGCACGTTCTCGTCGGCCAGTGCGATCGCGAGAATATCGTCCTTGCTCGCCGCCGCCGGCACGCTGATGTTCGCGCGCAGCTTGCCGTTGACCTGGACGACGATCGCCAGCTCGTCGCGCGTCAGCGCCGACGCATCGACCTGCGGCCAGTGCTGAGCGAGGATGTCTTCGCTGCCGCGCAGCGCCTGCCACAGCGCATGGCTCAGGTGCGGCACGATCGGCTGCAGCATCAGCGTCACTGCTTCCCAGACTTCCTGCAGCACGGCACGGCCCTGCGGTGTCGTGTCCTCGAAACGCAGCGTGTCGTTGATCAGCTCCATCACCGCAGCGATTGCGGTGTTGAAAGTCCTGCGGCGGCCGTAATCGTCGCTGACCTTGGCCAGCGTCTCGTGCAGCTTGAGGCGCAGCGCCTTCTGCGGCGCGCTGAGCGTGGCCTTGTCGAGCGCCGGCACTGCGCCGCCATCGATGTGTGCACGCGCACCACGCCACAGGCGGCGCAGGAAGCGCGAAGCACCATCGACGCCGTCATCGCGCCATTCCAGCGAAGCATCCGGCGGAGCGGCGAACATCGCGAACAGGCGCACGGTGTCGGCGCCGTAGGCATCAATCAGGGCCTGCGGATCGACACCGTTGTTCTTCGACTTCGACATCTTCTCGATGCCGCCAATAACCACCGGCTGACCATCGCTGCTCGCGACCGCGCTGACTGGCTGCGCCTTGGCGTCGAGTTCGAGCCTGATGTCCGCTGGGTTGAACCACTGCTTCTTGCCGTTGGCGTCTTCGCGGTAATAGGTTTCCTTGACGACCATGCCCTGCGTCAGCAGGCGTGTGAATGGCTCGCCGGAGCTGACCATGCCCTCGTCGCGCATCAGCTTGTGGAAGAACCGTGCGTACAGCAGATGCAGGATCGCGTGCTCGATGCCACCGATGTACTGGTCGACCGGCAGCCAGTAGTTGGCGCGCTCGTCGAGCATCTGCGTCGTGCTGTCCGGGCAGGCAAAGCGCGCGAAGTACCAGCTCGACTCCATGAAGGTGTCGAAGGTGTCGGTCTCGCGCGTCGCCGCGCCACCGCATTGCGGACAGGTCGTCTTCGCCCACTCGGGGTCGGCCTTGATCGGTGACTTCACGCCGCTGAATGCAACGTCTTCCGGCAACACGACCGGCAGCTGGTCCTCCGGCACCGGCACTGCGTCGCACTTGGCGCAGTAGATCACCGGGATCGGGCAGCCCCAGTAGCGCTGGCGCGAAACGCCCCAGTCGCGCAGGCGGAAGTTCACGCGACGCTGGCCGGTCTTGGCTTTCTCGAAATGCGCGGCGACCGCATCGAAGGCCTGCGCGTAGTTCAGGCCATCGAACGCGCCGGAATTGACGACGCGCATCTGCGGGTTGGTCTTGTCGCCATACCAGTCCTGCCACTGCGCATCGCTGTAGGTTTCGCCGTCGACGCCGATGACCTGTTTGATCGGCAGACCGTACTTGTGCGCGAACGCGAAGTCGCGTTCGTCGTGGCCGGGCACGGCCATCACCGCGCCGGTGCCGTAACCCATCAGCACGAAGTTCGCTGCCCACACCGGGATCCTCTCGCCGGTGACCGGATGGACCGCGTTGATGCCGAGCGCCATGCCGCGCTTCTCGGCGAGTTCCATGTCGGCTTCGGCAACGCCGCTGCGTGCGGCATCGACGAGGAAGGACGCGAGTTCGGGATTGTTCTTCGCCGCCTTCTGCGCAAGCAGATGCTCGGCGGCGACCGCCATGTAGGTCACGCCCATCAGCGTGTCCGGACGCGTCGTGTACACCGTCAGCGGTGTGGACTCACCTTCCACCGCGAACTGCAGCTCCAGGCCTTCGGAGCGGCCGATCCAGTTGCGCTGCATGGTCTTGACCGCTTCCGGCCAGCCTTCGAGGATGTCGAGATCGTCGAGCAGTTCCTGCGCGTAGGCGGTGATCTTGAGGAACCACTGCGGGATTTCCTTGCGCTCGACCAGCGCACCGGAACGCCAGCCGCGGCCATCGATCACCTGCTCGTTGGCAAGCACGGTCTGGTCGACCGGGTCCCAGTTGACGACCGCATTCTTGCGGTAGACCAGGCCTTTCTTCATTAGGCGCGTGAACAGCAGCTGCTCCCAGCGGTAGTACTGCGGCTGGCAGGTCGCGAGTTGGCGCGACCAGTCGTAGGCAAAACCGAGCCGCTGCAACTGCGCCGTCATGTACTCGATGTTGGCGTAGGTCCACGTCGCCGGCAGCGTGTTGTTGGCGATGGCCGCGTTCTCGGCCGGCAGGCCGAAAGCGTCGAAACCGATCGGCTGCAGCACGTTCTTGCCGAGCATGCGCTGGTAGCGCGAGATCACGTCACCGATCGTGTAGTTGCGCACGTGCCCCATGTGCAGCTTGCCGCTGGGGTACGGGAACATCGACAGGCAGTAGAACTTCTCGCGCGACGGATCCTCCTTGGCGACGAAGGATTCGTTGTTCGCCCAGAACTGCTGGGTGGCGCTTTCGATGGCGCTCGGGTCGTACTGCTCTTGCATGCGGGGATGGGGGTTGTGCGAAAGTGGGCTAGTTTACCAGCCGGCCCTTTTGAAGCCGATCCAATCTTTACATTCCCCAATGCCGAAACCTTCGACCCTGCCGCTTGAGCAACTGCTGACCCGCATCGAACGCCGCGAAGCCGTCATCGGCGTCATCGGTCTCGGCTACGTCGGCCTGCCGCTGGCGCTGCGTTTTGCCCAGTGTGGGCTGCGCGTGATCGGCTTCGACATCGACCCGGCGAAGATCGACAAGCTGGCCGCCGGGCAGAGCTATATCAACTACCTGCCTGCGGAGCAGATCACCGCCGCGACGGCCAGCGGCTTCAGCGCCACCACCGACTTTGGCCGACTCGACGAGCCGGATGCGCTGATCATCTGCGTGCCGACGCCGCTGGACCGCCACCGCGACCCGGACCTGAGCTTCGTACTCAACACCGCACAGGCCGTCGCCAGGCGCCTGCGTTCCGGCCAGATCGTCAGCCTCGAAAGCACAACCTATCCCGGCACGACCGAGGAAGACCTCAAGCCGGTGCTGGAGGCCACCGGACTCAAGGTCGGCGAGGACATTTTTCTCACGTTCTCGCCGGAGCGCCAGGACCCCGGCAACACCCGCTACGGCACGCACGACATTCCCAAGATCGTCGGCGGCTGCACCGCGGCTTGCCTCAAGGTCGGCGTTGCGCTGTACCAGACAGCAATCGACAAGGTCGTGCCGGTCAGCTCGCCGCGCGTTGCCGAGATGGCGAAGCTGCTGGAGAACATCCACCGCGCGGTCAACATCGGCCTCGTCAATGAAATGAAGATGGTGGCCGACTCGATGGGCCTCGACATCTTCGAGGTCATCGACGCCGCCGCGACCAAGCCCTTCGGCTTCGTTCCCTACTACCCCGGCCCAGGGCTTGGCGGGCATTGCATCCCCATCGACCCGTTCTACCTGACCTGGAAAGCGCGCGAATACGGCGTGCATACGCGCTTCATCGAACTCGCCGGTGAGATCAATGCCGGCATGCCGCACTGGGTCGTGCACAAGGTCGCAGACGCGCTCAACACCGTCAGCAAGTCCGTGCGCGGCGCGCGCATCCTGATCATCGGCATCGCCTACAAGAAGGACGTCGACGATCTGCGCGAATCACCGGCGCTGGAACTGCTGGATCTGCTTGAAGACCGCGGCGCCAGCGTCGACTATCACGACCCGCTGATTCCGAAAATCCCGCGCATCCGGCGTGGCAGTTACGACAAGGCCAGCATCGCACTGGATGCCACGGCGATTGCTGGCTATGACCTCGTCCTGATCGCGACCAACCACAGCGCCGTCGACTACACGCTGCTGGCGCGCTCGGCGAAGCTCATCGTGGATACGCGCGGGCAGTACCGGGAAGCCGCGGCGCATATCGTGCGTGCCTGAACAGACCTGTACGAGCAACCGTACGAACGCCGGAAAGCTGGGACATTTTTGGGCAGCAACCGACAAAGCTGCGCCCAATTTGTCACCCTCTTATCCAACAACATCGAGAGCGCCCCATGCGTTGAGTGGCGGCATCCAATTTGCGGGGCACAGAAGTCGAGACAACCCACCTGTCTACCCAGGACGCGGGAGCGAACAGATGGCACTACACAGCATCCACATTCCAGATTGATCCCTTCGCGAACCCGGAATTCAACTCACCCTCAGGAAAGCGACCAGTACCCATGTCCATCCGCTATTCGCTCTACTTTTTGTTCACCATCTCCGGCTTCGCAGGACTGATCTACGAGTCGATCTGGACGCACTATCTGAAGCTGATGCTCGGACATGCGGCCTATGCGCAGACACTGGTCCTGTCGCTGTTCATGGGCGGCATGGCATTGGGCGCCTGGCTGTGCAGCCGCGTCTCCGAACGGATTCGGCGTCCGCTGCTGTGTTACGCGCTGGTCGAGGTCGCCCTCGGCGCATTCGCCCTCATCTTCGATTCCCTGTTCCGCGCGGTCTTCGCACTGCTGCTGGACCATCTGGCACCGGCGCTGGGCACACCGTTCCTTGTTGACGTTGCGAAATGGACGATCGCCGGTCTGCTGATCCTGCCGCCCTGCATCTTGCTCGGCGCGACGTTTCCGCTCATCTCGGCCGCCGTGTTCCGCCTCGATCCCAAGCTCGCCGGGCGAACGCTGGGCTGGCTCTACTTCACCAACAGTATCGGCGCAGTTCTTGGTGTTCTGACCAGTGGCCTGTTGCTGGTCCGCACCGTTGGTCTTCCGGGCACGCTGATGACGGCGGGGCTGCTCAACTTCCTGCTGGCAGCAGGTGTCTGGATCATCACGAAGCGCCAGGAAGAAAAGCCCCCTCTCCCACCGAGCCCGGCTGCAAGCTCGATAGCGACGCCAACGCTGCTGCTCGCAATAACCTTCGCGTCCAGCGCAGCCTCGTTCTGCTACGAAATCGGCTGGATCCGCATGCTGAGCCTGGTGCTGGGCTCGGCCACACATTCTTTCGAACTGATGCTGGCCGCCTTCATTCTCGGCCTCGCACTCGGCGCACTGCTGATCCGCAACCGCATCGATCAACTTCAACGGCCGATGCTCGTGCTCGCCGCCGTGCAGATCGCGATGGGCGTATTCGCACTCGCGACGCTGGCGCTGTACGAACAGAGCTTCGGATGGATGCTCGATGTCATGCGTGCCCTCGCCCCAACCGATGAAGGCTACAGCTGGTATCTGATGTCGTCAGCATTCATCTGCATCGCGATCATGCTGCCGGCAACCGTCTGTGCCGGCATGACCCTGCCATTGATCACCAGTGTGCTTTTGCGTGGAGGACACGGCGAATCAAGCATCGGTCGTGTCTATGCCGCGAACACGCTCGGCGCCATTGTCGGCGTGCTGATCGCAGTCCATCTGCTGATGCCCTTGCTGGGCGTTCGCCAGGTGATCGTGATCGGCGGAATGGTTGATCTGGGACTCGGCCTGTGGCTGTGGCGGCGAAGCGGACCGTTCGGCCTGCCGGGCCGCGCAGCGATCGGCGGCGCTGTTGCCTGTGCCGCAGTATTCGTGCTGTGGCCAGCGTTCGATCAGGCACTGCTGTCGTCAGGCGTGTTTCGCGAAGGCGCCGAGCCGGTCAGTCGCAATATCTTCTTCCACCGCGACGGCAAGACCGCCACCGTGCATGTCTATGCCAACGGCATACAGGGCGCTGCCATCTCAACCAATGGCAAGGTCGATGCGGCGCTCGCCATCCCGGCGCCGACCTCAGACGACTACACGATGATCCTGACGGCAGCGCTGCCGCTCAGCATCAAGCCTGATGCCGAAGACATCGCCGTCATCGGATTCGGCTCGGGGCGATCCACGCACACTTTCCTGCAGTCAAGCAATGTAAAAAAAGTCGAAACGATCGAGATCGAATCGGCAATGGTCGAAGGTGCTCGCTTCTTCGGTCCCCTGGTCGAGGCAGCGTACAAGGACCCGCGCAGTACGATTCACATCGACGACGCAAAAACCTACTTCGCGCGCAGCAACCAGCGCTACGACATCATCGCGTCCGAACCGTCGAATCCCTGGGTCAGCGGTGTAGCGAGCCTGTTCACGCGCGAGTTCTACAGCCAGATCAAGCGCTACATGAAACCGGGCGGCCTGTTCGTGCAGTGGATGCAGACCTATGAAAGCGATATCTCACTGGTATCCAGCGTTGTTGGCGCGCTGCAGAGTGAATTCAAGGACTACGCCATCTATTCCAGCAATGGTCTCGATTTGATCATCATCGCGTCCGCTGACTCGGCTATACCGCCGCCGGGGCCAGCCGTTTTCGCCATGCCGAAACTGGCGTCGCTGTTGAATTTCCTGGGTGAAACCTCTGTCGACGGCCTGCGTCTGCGATATGTCGGCGGCCCGCACACCATTGGCCGATGGCTGCAGACACAGGCAGCGCCGGCTAACTCCGACTATTTCCCTTACGTCGACCAGCATGCAGCGACGGCACGCTTCAAACGGCAAACGGTCACCGAAATGCAAAAGGTGTTGCCGTATACATTCCGCCTTGCAAACGTCACCCCATCGTCCGGGGCGCCGCTGCCGATGAATTCCGGGATGCCTGCCTTGGAGCACATCGAAAATGGCCGGCGCCTGGCACAGGCCACCGGATGGCTCGCCGGAACCAGCCCGCACCCCGGTCGGAACGGACCCAGCCGCGACGCCCTGGAAAGCCTGATCCTGCTGTTGAGTATCCGCCAGACCTGCAGGGGCCCCGAAGTGGAACAGGTCTGGCTGCCGGAGCTCCAGGATGTCATTCAGAAGTACATCGCCTATCTCACCGCCGAGGATGCGTCACAGTTGTTCAACCCGCTACGCGAAAACCAGTGCCCGCAAAGGCTCGCGGCTTATGTCTCCCGCTGGCTGGACTTCGCTGGTGCAGTTTCCCGCAAGGATTATCTGCAGACCCGTGAAATAGGCAGCGCCCTCATCGCCGAAGAACTGGCCGATGGGCACGAGCTGAAGGGAGGGCTGGTCTATGAAGTCCTGCTCGCCGATCTTCTGGACTCGGGTCCGGAGGCCATGCTGGCACGGGCGAATGCTCTCGAAGGCAAATTGCCGCAGGGGCCAGAGTTGGACTTTCTGCTGGCGATGGGGTCGCAGGCACCCTGAAACGGGCATCAATACCAAACCGTTGCGCTGCCCAAGGCCTATTGATTGACGCTCTCTTGTCAGTTGCTGACAATTATGGTCACATCCAGTATTCGCGTCAGAGAAACAATACTCATAAAATCAATTACCTATGCCTCGCCTCGAATGGCACCGCACTTGCTCCATGAAAACAGCCAGGGGAGACGTGCCCAGGCATTTTCTACAAATGCTTTTTCTTCAAATCCAATTGGAGTATTCCTAAAATGAACAAGATGCAGAAAGGCTTCACGCTGATCGAACTGATGATCGTGGTTGCGATCATCGGCATTCTGGCGGCCATCGCCATCCCGGCTTACCAGGACTACATCGCACGTTCGCAGACCACGGCTGGCCTCGCCGACATCCGCGGTGGCGTCACCGCGTTCGAGGAACTGATCCAGCGCGGCACGACCACCGCGAACGCGTCCCCCGCTGATATCGGCCTTCAGGCTACCACCGGGCGTTGCGGCACGCTGTCAACCACCGGCACGTATCAGGCTACTGACGGCCAGACCATCGAATGCCTCCTTGTTGGTAACCCGAAGGTTGAAGCCAAGACTGTAGTGCTGACCCGCACCGTGACGGGCTCATGGCTGTGCACGGTTACAGGCGGCCTCGAAGCAAAGTACCTGCCGACTGGCTGCTCGCTGTAAAGCTGCAAAGAGGGGCGGCTCAGCCGCCCCTCTTTCGTTACGGGTCTGGGAACGCTTCCGTACGTAGTTTTACTTTTTGCCGGGGACCGAACGTCATGGCACAGCGTGGATTCACATTGATCGAATTGATGATTGTGGTCGCGATCATTGGCATTCTCGCGGCCATTGCGATTCCGGCCTATCAGGACTATGTGGTTCGCTCGCAGGTCGCGGCCGGGCTGTCCGACATCACCGGCGGCAAGACCGCCTATGAGTCGCTGGTCATCACCAACAGCGTCACCGTCTTTACAATCGGCGACGTCGGGCTCCAGCCGAGTACGGCGCGCTGCACCACGATTACCGCCGAGGCCGACTACAGTGGCCTTACCTGCCTGCTCACGGGCAGCCCTGTGATTGAAGGCAAGACGATCTACCTTCGGCGCGAT
>JALYJV010000100.1 GCA_030775105.1 Pseudomonadota bacterium
GGCTCTGGCCCCATGCGGCGATGTGGTGGCCAACGCGCAGCTGCACAGACATCGTGTCGCCGATGGGAAAGCTGCCGTACACATAGGCGTCGAGCAGGCGGGCGCGGTCGCCGCTGTACTTCTGGGCATCTTTCGTGAAGCTGTTGTACGGCTGTTGCGAGGTGTTGATCCGGTCCGGCGCGTCGTGCGCGTTGCCACCGTGATAGGCCCAGTCGTAGAACATGTCGCCACGCACCAGCGCGCCGAAGTCCTTCCAGCTGAACTCGATGTCGCCGAGCAGCGAGAGCCGGTTGTTGACCAGATCGTACTGGTCGAAGTTGCGATCACCATCGTCGAAGTTGTTCGACTGCGGGTATTTCAGATCCTCGGCAACCGGAATGCGCGAGTCTCCCGGTGCGTCGACAACTCCCGGATGCGGCTTTTCCAGGCGCATCGCCGCGGCATAGCTGCCGGTCAGCGTGGACGAGACGGAGATTTCGCCCAACTCCAGTTCCGCCGCGTTCGCGACGGACCACCCCGTCACACACAGGCAGGGCACGCCCGCGCGCACTGCTATCCGCAACCAGCCCCCGATCGTTGCCATGCACCTTCTCCTCGTTGCACGTTGCCAGCGTCACGGTCTGCCGTGATCTCGGCCTGCCTTTCCACCCCTGCACTCGCTCGAATCTGTCCGCACCCGCATGTCGCTGTGACGGCGCTCCGCTCAGGCGTTCAGCGCCGCCGCCGTCAGGCGGATACCTTCCTGCAGCGAAACCTTCGGCTGCCAATCCAGATCGCGTCTGGCCTTGGCGATGTTGAAATAGTGGTGCGTGACCATGTAGCGCACCGAGAAGCGCGTCAGTCCATCCTCGGCATTGAGCGTGCCGCCCTTGAGCGTGTCGATCGCCTCGGCGATTGCCGCAACCGTGTATGCAAGCCAGAACGGCACCTTGCCCTTGATCGGCGGATAGCCCATCTCGACGATGAACTTCTCGATGAAATCGAAGAAGGCCATCGGCTCGCCATTGGTGATGAAGTAGGCCTGCCCGCTGACCGCCGAGCCCGGCGTCAGGCGCTCTTCGGCGGCAACCACTGCATCGGTCAGATTCGTGATGTAGGTGAAGTCGGACAGCTTGTCGCGATTGCCGACCGCGCGCGTCATCTTGCCCTGCCTGGCCTTGGCCATGATGGCCGGGATCAGGCGGCGGTCGCCGGCACCGAAGATGACATGCGGACGGATCGCGCAGACCTGTGTCGCGCCATTGAACTTGAGCGCCAGTTTCTCGGCGGCAATCTTGCTGTCCGCATATGGCGCCTGCGAGATCGTCGAGTACGGCAGTGTCTCGTCGCCGTTCTCGATGTCGCGGCCTTCGTACACCGCGCTCGCCGAGCTGATATAGGTCAGGCGCGGGATCGCGTGCGCCTTGCAGGCCGCAAGAATGTTCTCGGTGCCCTTGAGATTCACCGCCCAGACGTCTTCGACGCGGTTGTGTTTGGTATGCACCAGCGAGGCGTTGTGGATGATGCTGTCGACACCTTTGCAGGCAGTGATCACGCTGCCGGCATCACGGATGTCGAGCTTGATGAACTTGACGTCCTTGCGAAATGGCGTCTCGTTGAGATCAGCGCAGATCACCTCGTGGCCGAGATCAGCGAACTGCTCCACCAGCGCACGTCCGACGAAGCCCTGCCCGCCAGTGATCAGAATCCTGCGTCCCATGCTGTCTTCCCCCTTATTCCGATGTGCCGAAAGCCTGATCCCAGAACGGAAAGATCGAGGCGTAGTTGTTGCGCGCGCGCTGGTGATGGACGTTGTGCTTGGCCACCCAGAAGTTGAACAGCCGGAACACCGGATGCGGAATATTCAGGTTGGAGTGGACGATGATGTTGATGATCGAATGGATCGCGAAGATCGCCAGGAACGAGATCGCGCTGACCGGACCGAGGATGACGATCGCCAGAATCAGCAGCCCGAGACCCCCGATGTTCTCCAGCGGGTGCAGGAAGATGCTTTCGTTGGACAGTGGTGAGCGCACGCGATGGTGCACCGCGTGGCAGTAGCGCATCACGCTGCGGACGTGCATCGCGCGATGGAAGAAGTAGTACATGAAGTCGTAGAGCAGCAGCACGCAGATCACTTCGCCGAGAAAGTGCGTGAGTCCCGGCCAGCCGCTGTACAGCGTGCGCTCGCCGAGAAAGTAGAAATACGCACCGAAGATCGCCAGCGACAGGACGTTGTTCAACTGGGTATTGATCAGCTTCAGGCGCGGCGGAATCGGCGGATTCTGCGGCGGTCGGGCGCGGTGCTGGGTGTAGCCTGTCTTCGCCGCCCAGGTCAGGCCAGCGAACAGCAGACCATCGAACAGCAGGATAGCGCCCCAGGCGATGAAGAAGTTCTCGTTCATGACTCTGTTCTCAAGGTTTGAAGACAAGCCGCAGCAGGGCACTGAGCTTCCTGCGCAGCCCCCGCGCGAACATCAGCTGTATGGTGTGACGCGCGCTCTCATAGTCGCCCGGCTTCACCGGGTAGAGCTTTGGCGGAATCTGGAACGGAAAGCGGTCGGTGAGCACGGCCTTGGCATTGGTGTAGGCGCGCAATCCGTCGCGGCCGTTCATGCGCCCGTAGCCGGAGTACTTCACGCCGCCGAACGGCAGATCCTGGTTCAGATAGCAGAGGCCGAAGTCATTGATGCAGGTGGCGCCGGCATCAAGGGCGGCGGCGATGCGTTCGGCGCGTGCCTTGTCCTGCGTGAACACGGAGGACTGCAGACCAAAGTCGGTGTTGTTGGCCAGCCGGATCGCCTCTTCATCGTTCGTCACACGCATGATCAGCATCACCGGCCCGAACACTTCTTCCTGGGTGATGCGCATGTCCGGGGTGATGTTGATGAGGATGGTCGGCGGATAGAAGTTGCCGGGACCTTCCGGCAGCTTGCCGCCCACCAGCGCATTCGCGCCCCTGGCCAAGGCGTCCCTGACCAGTTCATCGACGATACGGACCTGCAGCGGCGAGGTCATCGCGCCGACATCGAGCTTGCCCGGTACGGTCGGCACGCCCTGGCGCAAGGCGCCGGCATGACGGCCGATGGCTTCGACGAAACGCGTGTAGATACCGTCCTGCACGATGACGCGTTCCGACGCGATGCAGTTCTGGCCGAGATTGATGAAACAGCCCCCGAGTGCGGAGTGAACCGCCTGTTCGAGATTCGCGTCGTCGCAGACGATCATCGGATCCTTGCCGCCGAGCTCCATCACCACCGGCGTCAGGTGCTGCGCACTGCCTTCGATGATGCGACGGCCATTGCCGACCGAGCCGATGAACAGGATCTTCTGCACACGTGCACGCACCAGCGCCGCGCCGGTCTCGCCGTAGCCATTGATGATCTGCACGGTGTCAGGCGAGAAGCCTTCGCGGCGCAACGCTTCGTCGATCAGCGACTGAAAGCGTTTCGTGGACCATGCCACCGCTTCGGACGCCTTGATGACGACCGCATTGCCCGCCATCAGCGGAGCGACCAGCGAACCGAAGATGTTCTGGAACGGATAGTTCCACGGCACGATGCAGGCGACGACGCCAAGCGGGCGATATTCGATGCGGCCTTTCTTGTGCAGGAGGATGCCGGAGGAAACCGATTCCGGCTTCAGATGCTTCTCGCCGTTCCGCATGACCCAACGGATCTTGTTCAGCACCGGCATGATCTCGCCGAGCAGCGCGTTCTCGAAAGTCTTGCCGCTGTCTTCGACAATCGCGGCACACAGCTCATCCGCCTGTTCGAGGATCAGCTCCGTCATGTGCGACAGCACCGCACGGCGCTGCCTGAAGTTGCTGTGCTTCCAGACGTCCTGCGCCTTGCGTGCGCGTTCGACGACAGCCTGCACTTCTTCCGGACTCGCGGCAGGCATCAGGCCGATGCGCTGGCCGGTCGCGGGATTGACGCATTCGATCTCCGTCGGCGCAGCGGCGCGGGACGGCAAAGGTGCGGCGGCGGTCATGCGTGGTTGTCCTCAAGGATGAGCTGCGCAGCGCGATAGCCGATCATCATGCTCGGCGCGTTCAATGCGGAGACGGGAATTTCTGGAACGACCGACGCATCGGCTACGCGCACGTTGTTCAAACCGCGGACACGCAAGCGGACATCGACCGGGTCGTGTGCACTCTCACCCATGCGGCAGCTGCCGCAGTAGTGGAAGGTGGTCATCGTCGCGCCGCTGATCCACGACCACAATTTCTTGCCGCTGATGCTCTTGCCGCCGGCAGACAGCGGCCTGGCACCTGCGAGTGCGGCCTGCGATGTCATCAGCCGCACCTTGCCGATCGCAGCTTCCATCGTTTCGCGATCGGCCTCGGTCGAGAAGTAGGCGAGGTCGACTTTCGCGGGCGCGTTCGGATCGGCAGACGCCAGTCCCACTGTGCCACGCGAGGTTGGCTTGCCGAGAATGACGACGACGCCAAAGAGTTTCGAAACGAAGGCCTTGAGCGGCGGCAGCATGAAATGCAGACTGATCAATCCGCGCAACAGACTGCGCAGGAAGCCCAGCCGATACAGGAATCCCGGCAGCGCGAGAATCGGCAACATGCGCATCATCGATTCCTTGATCGACGACGGCACCGCATAGCAGACGTAGCAGGTATCCGGCGCTGCGCTCGCCTGCTGTTCCGGCGGTTGCCTGGCGGCATCGAAGCCATAGAGTTGCGGATAGCTGAAATCAACGTCCTGCTTCGCGCGGTAGAACACGCAGACGTTCGGATGATCCTGCAGGTTCTTGCCGACCCCTTCCGCCGCGTGCACGACGGCGATGCCGTGTGCCTGCAACTCCTGCTGTGGACCAATGCCGGAGAGCATCAGCAGCTTCGGCGTCTCCAGCGCACCGGCGCTGAAGATCACTTCGCGTCCGATGTTCGCGCGCTGCACGCGGCCATCGCGCAGATACTCCACGGCTACCGCTTTCTTCTGCGCATCGAACACGACGCGCTGCACCGCCGCACCCGTCTCTATCGTCAGTCCCGGCAACTGCTGCTGGTGCAGCCAGGCGCGGTAGGAACTGCGACGATCATCGCCCTGGTAGTTCATGTCGTTGCAGCCGACGTAGCCGCCGAGCTGGCCGTCGTTGAGGCCGTCCTTGCGCTTGAAACCCGACTGCACGACCGCATCGATGAAACGCTGCGCGAACGGCGTTGGCGTGCGCGGCTGTATGCCGAGCTTGTGCTCGACTGCAGCAAACGCCGGAACCAGATCATCCCACTGCCAGCCCTGCGGCCATCGCTCGAAATCATTCCGGTCGCCACGCGTGTAGACCATGCCGTTGACTGAGCCGCTGCCGCCCATGCCGCGGCCAGAACCGATATACAGCGGCCGCTCTCCGCATGCGCTCTGCCGTTCCGACATGCGATGCCACATCAGCGCGTCATTCGAGAACGCATACTTGAAGCCATCGGCGCGCAGGCTCTCGGGATGCTGCTCGGCACGATCGCCGGCCTCCAGCAGCAGAACACTGCCGGCCTTGCCCAGCGCCAATTGCCCCGCCAGCACGCAACCGGCGGAACCGGCTCCGATGACGATGTAGTCGTAGGCGGTCTGGCTCATGTAGGGAATGGCCTGTTGAAAGCGCTACCGAAATGCCGCATAGAAATACGAGTTACTTTATGAGTAACTGCAATTTCTTAATTAGAAAGGTATAGTGCACGCATGTCAATAGACACCCCCGGCACCCGATCGTGAGCACCCGCAAGGAGTCTCCCGGCCGCAAGGCGGCAAGCACCAAGACGCCGCGCGGCCGACGTCCGCAGTCACTGGATCTGCGCGCGGCCAAGGACGCGATCTACCGCAAGCACATCATGGAAGCAGCGGAGCGCGTCTTCGCCGAGCAGGGTTACGCCAATACCAAGATGCAGAGCGTCGCCAGCGCCGTCGGCATTTCATTGGCGACGCTGTATCAGGCCTTCCCAGGCAAGGAGCAGCTGCACAAAGCGATCCGCGTCGTCCGCGACACTGAGATGCTCGCCGCGGTCATGCAGCGTGCGCAACAGCCACCGGCGCCCTCGAAGATGGTCGAGTGGCTGTTGTGGCTCATGGAAACGCACATGAAGTATTTCCTTGAGCATCCGGATTACTTGCGCATGCAGCTCCAGCTCGGCCACGTCTGGTATCACAGCACTGCCTGGCCCAGCAATGACGAGCGCGAGCTGTGGGAACGCGGCATGGATTTCATGACACAGATCTTCAGCCTCGGCCAGACGCAGGAATTGCTGGTCACCGGCGATCCCGGCGATCAGGGGCGTCTGATGATGGCGTTGCAGCAGACCCGGCTGGCGAACTGGATCGGAGCGGGCATGACCGAATCCCACGCCATCGTGACGGCGCGGGTTCAGGCGGATTTCGTGCGCAATTTCTGCCGGCCGGCAAAATCCGCGGCCTTGCTGACTGCCGATGGCAGCAGCCTCAACCCGCAGGCGCTCGAATCGATCCGCGCGATCGAGTCGACTACGAAGCCGTTCAAGCTTCCGGCGTAAGGCGGTAGCAACAAGAATCAAGAGGCAACATAAAGGCCGCGACTTTCGTCGGGGCCCATGCTCCTTCCGACCACAAAAAAAGCCGCGACTTTCGTCGCGACTTTTTGTCCAAACCTGTTAAGGCTTAGAGCGGGCGAATCTGCGTCGCCTGCATGCCCTTCGGGCCGCGCTGCGCCTTGTATTCGACCTTCTGACCTTCGGCCAGGGTCTTGAAGCCCGTGCCCTGGATTTCCTTGAAGTGTGCGAAGAGGTCTTCACCGCCGTCGGCCGGGGTGATGAAACCGAAGCCCTTGGCTTCGTTGAACCACTTCACGGTGCCCGTGGAAACATTGCTCATGGATACATTCCTTGCTGATTTTAGAAAAACAGGCCAAACCGCCTGTGGGGTGCATACGATCAAGG
>JALYJV010000101.1 GCA_030775105.1 Pseudomonadota bacterium
TGCGTAGCGATGACCGAGTGCGCGCATGCGCGTCATCGCCTCGGAATCGCCGATCAGCTGGTCAAGCCGATAGCGTGCTTCGAACTGTCTCGGTTTTTTCCCAGAACGCAGATTGCGATCGACGCGCTGGATCGCCGCGGAGTCCTGCACGGTGAGCACCGCGCCGGTCTGTACGCCCTGCTCGTGAATCGGCATGCGGTTGACGACGAGCGTGCGCGTGCCGAGGGCCTGGATCTGCTCCAGCTCGGCGCCGCCGCTTTCGAGCGTGCGACGCAGGCTGAGCTGCGGTGTGACCTCGCTGAGTTTCCGACCCAAGGCTTCTTCGGACGTGACGTTGAGCAAACGCTCCATCGCCGGGTTCAGGGTCTGGATGCGTTCTTCGAGATCGACTGCGACGACGCCTTCATTGAGTTGGCGCAGAATCGTGTTGAGGCGTTCGCGTCGCGCGACTTCGAGATGGCCGAGGCGCACGAGTTCGATCGCATCATCGAGCGCCTGACGCACCGAGTCCTGCGAGTACAGGAATACGCCGATGAGGCCAGCGGCTTCGGCGAGATCGGTGACAAGGCCGGGGCCGACGATGGCGCCGATACCCTGCGCGGCGAGTTGGCGCACGCGCTCTTCGGCATCGAGCGGGGTGCTGTAGCTGTGCAGTTCGACATTGAGGCCGAAGCCGCTGATGAACTGCTCCAGTTCCACCGCGATGGTCTGGTGCATGACGACGGCAACGCGCGCTGCGCTGCGGTGGGCGCGGGCGACGGCCCCGAGCAGGTCGAAGCCGGACACCTTGACCAGCGCGACCGGCATTGCGCTGCGCCGTCGCAGGAACGCACCGTTGGAACCGGCGGCGACGACGGCGTCGATGGTGCCGGAGCGCAGACCGTCCTGGAGGGCGCCGAGGGCGTCTTCGAAGCCCTTGTCGACGATGTGAATGTCGGCAAACGGCGTGTACTGTGGGACGATTTCCTCGAATACCTGCCGCAGGCGGCTGATGCTCATGGCCCAGATCACCGGCTTGCGGTCCGGGTCGCGATTGGAAAGGCGCAGGGCAGGCATGCTGGCTCGTAGCGGGATGTTTCACGCAGTGTATTGCATATGAAACGCTGTGTCCCAAAAATAGGACGTCCGCTTTGAGGGTGCCCCAGAGTTCTACTGCGATTGTTTTTGTTTACTTGTTAAAATACAGATAGATAAACTGATTATTTGAGCTCAAGTTGAGCTGCGAGAAAGCTGGTACGGAGCTTGCCCCTTTATTCGCCCCGCAACACCACGGAGCCTGTCCATGAGTTCTTCCAGTTCCTCGCAGTCAGCTGGCGCGCGTTTCCGCGCAGCGGTTGTGGCCGAGAAGCCGCTGCAGGTCGTGGGCGCGATCAACGCCAACCATGCCTTGCTCGCGCAGCGTGCGGGCTTCAAGGCGATCTACCTGTCCGGCGGTGGCGTCGCGGCCGGCTCGCTCGGCCTGCCGGATCTCGGCATCTCGACGCTTGATGATGTGTTGACCGACGTTCGCCGCATCACCGATGTCTGCGATCTGCCGCTGCTGGTCGACGTCGACACCGGCTTTGGTCCGAGCGCGTTCAACGTCGCCCGCACGACCAAAAGCCTGATCAAGTTCGGCGCCGGGGCCATGCACATCGAAGACCAGGTCGGCGCCAAGCGCTGCGGTCATCGTCCGGGCAAGGAAATCGTTACCCAGGGCGAGATGGTCGATCGCGTGAAGGCTGCAGTGGACGCGCGCACCGACAGGGATTTCGTGATCATGGCGCGCACCGATGCGCTGGCCGTCGAAGGCCTGGACAAGGCGATCGAACGTGCCGTGGCCTGCGTCGAAGCCGGCGCCGACATGATCTTCCCCGAAGCGATGACCGATCTGGCGATGTACAAGAAGTTCGCCGCCGCGGTGAAGGTGCCGATCCTCGCCAACATCACCGAATTCGGTTCGACCCCGCTGTTCACGGTCGATGAGCTCCGCGGTGCGGATGTCGGTCTGGTGCTGTACCCGCTGTCGGCGTTCCGTGCGATGAACAAGGCCGCGCTGAACGTCTACACTGCGATCCGCGGCGAAGGCACCCAGAAGAGCGTGGTCGACACGATGCAGACTCGCATGGAGCTGTACGACGCCATCAGTTACCACGCGTTCGAGCAGAAGCTGGATGCGTTGTTTGCCGCCAAAAAGCAGTAAGGCACGCTGTCAGCCCGCGCAGGCGGGCATGACAAGAATCTTTGAGTACAAGGAGAGCACATGTCTGAAGCAACCCCCGCGGCTCCGGCCGGCCCCCAAGGAACCGGGTTCAAGCCCAAGAAATCCGTTGCCCTGTCCGGCACTGCCGCTGGCAACACCGCGTTATGCACGGTCGGCCGTACCGGCAACGACCTGCACTACCGCGGCTACGACATTCTCGATGTCGCCGCACAGTGCGAGTTCGAGGAAATTGCCCACCTGCTGGTTCACGGCAAGCTGCCGACCGCATCCGAACTCAAGGCCTACAAGACCAAGCTCAAGGCACTGCGTGGCCTGCCGGCTGCGGTAAAAACTGCGCTTGAGCAGCTGCCGCCGTCGGCGCATCCAATGGACGTCATGCGCACCGGTGTTTCGGTGCTCGGCTGCGTGTTGCCGGAGAAGGATGACCACAACCATGCCGGCGCGCGCGACATCGCCGACAAGCTGATGGCCTGCCTCGGCTCGATGCTGCTGTACTGGTACCACTTTGCCCACAACGGTAACCTCATCGACGTCGAGTCTGATGAAGACTCCATCGGCGGTCACTTCCTGCACCTGCTGCACCAGGAAAAGCCGAAGGCTTCGTGGGTCAAGGCCATGCACACGTCGCTGGTGCTGTACGCCGAGCACGAGTTCAACGCCTCGACCTTTACCAGCCGCGTTGTTGCCGGCACGGGTTCGGACATGTACTCGGCGATCTGCGGCGGCATCGGCGCACTGCGTGGGCCGAAGCATGGCGGCGCCAACGAAGTCGCGTTCGAGATCCAGAAGCGCTACGACACGCCCGACGAAGCCGAAGCCGACATCAAGGCCCGCGTCGAGAAGAAGGAAGTCGTCATCGGCTTCGGTCACCCGGTCTACACGGTCAGCGATCCGCGCAACAAGGTGATCAAGCAGGTTGCGCTTGATCTGTCGAAGGAAGCCGGCAGCACCAAGATGTTCGACATCGCCGAGCGTCTGGAAACGGTGATGTGGGACATCAAGAAGATGTTCCCGAACCTCGACTGGTTTTCGGCCGTCAGCTACCACGTGATGGGCGTACCGACCGCGATGTTCACGCCGCTGTTCGTGATCGCCCGCACCTCCGGCTGGAGCGCGCACGTCATCGAGCAGCGCATCGACGGCAAGATCATCCGCCCAAGTGCGAACTACGTCGGTCCGGAAGATCTCAAGTTCGTGCCGATCAAGGATCGCAAGTAAAGCGCTACTCGTTCCACTATCGAACCATACGGGATGAGACCATGACGGCCGACCTCCACTTCTACACCAACCCGATGTCGCGCGGTCGCATCGTTCGCTGGATGCTCGAGGAAGTCGGCCAGCCGTACCAGACGACGTTGCTCGACTTCGCCACTACCGCCAAGTCGCCGGAGTTTCTTGCCATCAACCCGATGGGCAAGGTGCCGACGATCCGCCACGGCAAGACGGTGGTGACGGAGTGTGCGGCCATCTGCGCCTATCTCGCGGAGACGTTTCCCGAGGCTGGCCTGCTGCCGTCAGCCGAGGCCCGCGGTGACTACTATCGATGGATGTTCTTCGCCGCCGGGCCGGTGGAAGCGGCGGTCAGCAATCGGGCGCTGGGCGTCGTGGTTCCGCCAGAAAGACGCGGAATGGTCGGCTACGGCAGCTACGAGGCCGTGATGGATGCGCTGGAAGTGGCGGTGAGCGGCAAGCGCTACGTCGCCGGCGCGCACTTCACGGCAGCCGACGTGTACTTCGGCTCGCAGATCGGCTGGGGCTTGCAGTTCGGCAGCATCGAGAAGCGCCCGGCCTTCGAGGCTTACTGGAACGGCATCAAGGATCGTCCCGCGGCCGTGCGGGCGAGACAGATCGACGACGCGCTGATCCCCAAGAAATCCTGAGACGCGCGTTGGTCGCGTCCGCTACGCAGTGAAGGGCGTCACGCCCCGGAACCACGAAGAGAACCCATGAACACCGCTCACCGCAAACCTCTCCCCGGCACCAAACTCGACTACTTCGATACGCGCGAAGCGATCGAAGCGATTTCACCGGGCGCTTACGACAAGCTGCCGTACACCTCGCGCGTCCACGCCGAGAATCTGGTGCGCCGCTGTGATCCGGCAACGTTGACGGCTTCGCTCAAGCAGTTCATCGAGCGCAAGCGCGATCTGGATTTCCCGTGGTTCCCGGCGCGCGTGGTATGCCATGACATCCTCGGTCAGACCGCGCTGGTCGATCTCGCCGGTCTGCGTGATGCGATTGCCGACATGGGCGGCGATCCGGCGAAAGTGAATCCGGTCGTGCCGGTGCAGCTGATCGTCGATCACTCGCTCGCTGTCGAGCACGGTGGTTTCGAGAAGGATGCGTTTGCGAAAAACCGCGCGGTCGAAGACCGTCGCAACGAAGACCGCTTCCACTTCATCGACTGGACGAAGAAGGCGTTCAAGAACATGGAAGTGATTCCGCCGGGCAACGGCATCATGCATCAGATCAATCTGGAGCGGATGTCGCCGGTGATCTATGTGCAGGACGGCGTTGCGTTCCCGGATACCTGCGTCGGTACCGACAGCCATACACCGCATGTCGATGCGCTTGGTGTCATCGCGATCGGCGTCGGTGGTCTCGAAGCCGAGAACGTCATGCTCGGTCGCGCGTCGTGGATGCGTCTGCCGGACATCGTCGGCGTCGAACTCAGCGGCAAGCCGCGCGAAGGTATCACCGCAACTGACGTCGTGCTCGCGCTGACCGAATTCCTGCGCAGGGAGAAGGTTGTCGGTGCATACCTCGAATTCCGCGGCGAAGGCGCTTCCGCGCTGACGCTCGGCGATCGCGCGACGATCTCCAACATGGCGCCGGAGTACGGCGCAACCGCGGCGATGTTTTTCATCGACAGGAACACCATCGACTATCTGAAGCTCACCGGCCGCAGCGATGAGCAGGTCAAGCTGGTCGAGACGTATGCGAAGCACACCGGACTTTGGGCCGATGCGCTGCAGACCGCCGAGTACGAGCGCACGCTGTCGTTCGATCTCGGCACCGTCGTGCGCAACATGGCGGGCCCATCCAACCCGCACAAGCGTCTGCCGACCTCGGCATTGGCCGAGCGTGGGATTGCCGCCAAGTGGGAAGAGGTGCCGGGTCAGATGCCCGACGGTGCGGTGATCATCGCCGCGATCACCAGCTGCACCAACAC
>JALYJV010000102.1 GCA_030775105.1 Pseudomonadota bacterium
GGCTGGACGCGATCACCTCGGTGATGCGGGCAACGGCGGTCATCTTTTTCTGGTCTGACATGGCGACTCCAGCGGAACGGTGAGGGCGGGGACTTCGCCGTCCGGGCTTCCGCAACTCGCGTGCCTAGCGTCCCGTCCGCGTGGTGATATGCGTTGGCGCTGATCGAGTCCTGCATATCGCGTCGATCGTGCCGGGCAGGCGTGCAAGCTGCGCGCTACATACCTCTGCAACAGGAAGCACAACGCCGACAGGCCGCAGCGCATTCCTCCATGCCATCGACCCTGTCGCAGCTTTCTGCGCAGGCCGTGCAGACTTCGGCGCAGGCCTGGCACACCGGCAGATGAACCGAAGAGCCGCCGAGCATGAACAGCGCTGCGGTCCGGCAGATCTCGGCGCAATGCAGCATCAGCCGGAAATGTTCAGGCTCGACGTGGTCATCTCCGACCTCGAGGCAGTGGATCATCGCGTTCTGCGTGCAGCTGGCATAGCAACGTTGGCATTCATCGATGCAATCCTGGATCGACTGGTCGACTTTCATCGTGAAGAGCATCGGGAAGTTCTGACTGAAGAGGCTGCTCACCGTCAACAAGAAATGTACCCACATGGCGGCAGAGCCCGGAAAACGAGTGGTCTGTTCAGGTTCTGTCCGGGCTTGGCGGTCGATGCTTGGGCTGCGGTCTCGGCGCGTCGCAGGAAGGCAGGCGCGCTCGCATCGGGCCGGATCACGGGAACGAACAACGGCTGGAATGAAGCACAAGCCACGACCTCTGCACATTGACTCTGATCGCAGTGGCACGGTTGCCACGGTCGTGCGGCGCCCAGACGGGGACACCGAAGCCCGTATCTTCGACAGCGCGCTGCACTGGCGTTACTTCGTGGCAGTCGGCGCTTTTCTGCTGCTGATGGTCCTGGCGGCTGGCTGGTATTCACAGCATCTGACGGATCGTCTGACTGCCAGTCTCGGCAAGGGCGAGTCGCTGCGGACAACGCTGGAGGAGAGCCGTAAGTTTCTCGGCTACGTCGTCGATCTTGAATCCGGACACCGGGGTTATCTGCTGACCGGCGATCCGCGCCAGCTTGAGGCGTTCCGGGTTGCCGAAGCGGCGCTGCCGCGTCAACTGGAATTGCTCGAAGGATTGCTGTCGGAGCGCGTCGAGCTGACCGAGTTGCTCGGGCGCATGCGTCACACACTGATGCGCAAGCGCGAGGAGATGGCGACCCTGAAGATGCAGGTCGGCCCGGTCGAACCTGAAGTGCAGACTCAGATTCCGGCGGGCGAGGATCTGGGCAAGTTCGAGATGGATCAGCTGCGACTCAGTACCCAGGCGCTGGAGCAGGTCGTCTACGGCATGCTGGTGAAGCAGCGCCAGCAGGTGCAAGCAGACATGGAAGCGCGGTCGATGGCGATGAACACGGCCCTGATCATTTCAGCAGTCATCATCATCGCGGCCATGTTGCTCGGCGCCCTGCATTTCGATGCGCTCAAGCGCCAGGAGCAACTGCGCTCCATCGCCCAGCGTTCGCGCAGGGAAAGCGATGCCAAGAGCACCTTCCTGGCCCATGTCAGCCACGAGATCCGCACGCCGATGAATGCGATCTTCGGTTTCAGCGGGCTGCTTCACGATCGCCTCGAGGACGTGACGAATCGCCGCTACATCGACGCGATCACCGAAAGTGCACGATCACTGCTGGGCCTGATCAACGATCTGCTCGATCTTTCGACCATCGAATCCGGCAGGATCGAAATCGTCCGTGTACCGTCGCGGCCGCGCGACATCATCGAAGGGGTCATCACCATGATGTCGCAACAGGCCGAGAGCGTCAGCGTGCGTCTCGTGGCGGACATCCATTCACAGGTTCCGCCGGTGCTGGACATCGACGGCGGTCGCCTCCGGCAGATGCTCGTCAATCTGGTGAGCAATGCACTCAAGCACACCAAGGCCGGCGATATCATCGTCAGAGTGAAGGCCGAACCCGGATCGTCTCCCAATACCGTCAGCTGCCTGTTCGAGATCGAGGATCATGGCTGCGGCATACCGGCAGAGGATCTGGAGCGGGTGTTCGAACCGTTCGCCATCAGCCATCATCAGCGCGATGCCAATGTCTCCGGCACCGGACTCGGTCTCAGCATTACGCGGCAGCTTGCCCGAGCAATGGGTGGCGACGTTCATGCGCGCAGCACCGTCGGACAGGGATCGTGCTTCTCGATCAGCCTGCCGAACCTGAGGACCTGCGTCGAGACCTGGCATGCGGCGTCGAGTACGCGACGCCTGCGCGACCTGCCGCCGCAGAAGATGTTGATCGTGGAAGACGAGCACCTGAACCAGCAGGTACTCGGCGCAATGTTCGCCAACTCGCCGCATGAAGTGCGCATGGCCACCAATGCAGCCGAAGCACTGAGGCTGATCGGCGACTGGGTGCCTGAGGTCGTTCTGGTCGACCTCAATCTTCCCGGCATGAACGGGATCGAGCTGACCGAGTACCTGCGCGCCGATCCACGTCTGGGCGCAACGCGGATGGTTGCAGTCACGGCGTCGAGCTATTACCCGCTCCCTGACATCAGCCCTCATTTCGACGGCGTGGTGGTCAAACCGTTCTACGAGGT
>JALYJV010000103.1 GCA_030775105.1 Pseudomonadota bacterium
AGCAGTAGTTGCCTGGCTTGGCGTGTTTCGCATCGCCAAGCCAACAGTTAAGGGGTCGTCTGCCTGCGCAGACGACCCTCTTTTTTTGGCGACGACACAAAGTCAGTGTAGACGATGCATCGATCCGAGCTCCGGCTCGAGCGCTCATCCCTTCATCTCATCGCAAGTGTGCCGATCAGTCGCGCGGCAGCTGAAGGACATCGCCCAGTACGTGATGCATCGCTGACGCATGCGCGGTAGCGCTCACTTTCCGCAGCCTATGTGTGCTGACAGACGGAACGCACAGCGGGAGCGCGATATATCTGTTAACGCTCTCCGAGGTCTGCCCGCGTTGGCATCTGCCTCTGAAGGTGGAGGCAGACCACCGGGTTGATCGCTACAGGCAACGCACCTGTCATTCGCAATTGCATATGGGCTACACGATGAGTTTCGAATCGATATGCACCTTCGCCGGTTCATCCGTGCCTGGTCCGCGATGACTACACCGTCGGCGAACAGATCATGAGCCCTGCCGATCTTGTGAACAGGTTTCGCAAGGCCGTCACACTGCCGGATCCGCGGACCCAGAATCAGACACCGAACGAGGCCGATGATCAGCAGCCTTTCCGTGCCGAGCTGTTCAGCGCAGATCAGATGGAGCAGCACGGCAAGACGCTGGCGTTGGATGGGCTGCTAAGCACAGCAGCCGGTCCGCAGGATGGACTGCTGCGGCGCCTGGCCGACAACCAGCGCGTACTGATCGATACCTGCCGATTGCTGGCCGCGGCGGTGCGGTCGAAACTGAGGATAGCGCCTGCCGGCGAATGGCTACTCGACAACCTGCACCTGATCCAGGACCAGATACGAACCGCAAGGCTGCATCTTCCCAAGGACTACAGCCGCGAACTGCCAAGGCTCGCCGCAGGCCCTTCGCAGGGATTGCCTCGCGTCTATGACCTTGCGCTTGAAGCCATATCGCACGGCGATGGCCGCATCGATTCAGAGTCTCTCGAGCGCTTCGTCGCGGCCTATCAAACCGTTACGCCGCTCAAGCTCGGTGAGCTGTGGGCGATCCCGATCATGCTGCGACTGGCCCTGATCGAGAATCTTCGTCGCGTCGCCGCGCGCATTACGACCGCACGACTCCACATCAATCAGGCGCAAGTCTGGGCCGACGAAATGATGCGTGTCGCCGAGAGCGATCCCAAGAGCCTGATCCTGGTGATTGCGGACATGGCGCGATCCGACCCGCCGATGGCGAGCCCGTTTGTTGCCGAGCTGGCACGCCGGCTGCAAGGGCACGGACCCGCACTGGCGCTGCCATTGACCTGGATCGAGCAGCGCCTCGCCGAGTCGAGCCTGACCATCGAACAACTCGTTCTGTCCGAGAACCAGCAGCGCGCGGCGGATCAGGTTTCGATCAGCAACAGCATCGGCAGCATGCGCTTCCTCGGCGCAACCGATTGGCGCGCATTCGTCGAGGAGATGAGCGCGGTGGAAAAGCTTCTCCGCACAGATCCGATGGGTATCTACGCGACGATGGATTTTGCGACGCGCGACAGCTACAGGCACGTCGTCGATCGCCTTGCCAAGCGCGCTTCGACGTCTGAGGAAGGCATCGCCGGCACGGCGATCCTTCTCGCGTCAGCCGAGGCGATGAGGCACGGGAAGAACGACTACCGTGCGCATGTCGGCTACTTCCTGATTGATCGGGGTCACGAAGAACTGGAGCGCGCTACTTCTGTGCGAAGAACGATCCTCGATCGCATTCGCGCCACAGCCGGACATACACCGCTGACACTGTATCTCGGCGCGATCGCAATCATCACGTTGCTGGTAACCGGCGGACTGGTGACACAAGCATCGAACCACGGAGTGCAGGGCTGGTCACTCGGCCTGCTCGGTGCACTGGCATTCGTCGCTGCCAGCTCGCTTGGATCGGCGCTGACGAACTGGATCGTGACGCTGGTGATGGCTCCTAAGCATCTGCCTCGTCTCGACTATTCCGACGGCCTGCCGACCGACGCACGCACACTGGTCGTGGTGCCCACACTGATCGTTGACAGGGTCCAGATCGATCAGTTGCTTGAAGCCCTGGAGGTCAGGTATCTCGGCAATCAGGACGCCGAGATCAGTTACGCCTTGCTGACCGATTGGACGGATGCCGATACCGAATCCCGGCCCGGTGACGACGCGCTTCTTGAGCACGCGTGCAGCCGCGTCACTCAACTCAACGACAAGTACAACGGCACTGCAGATGCTCCGACGCACGCGCCCTTCCTGCTTCTGCACCGGCCGCGCCGCTTCAATACGAGTGACCGGATCTGGATGGCCACGGAGCGCAAGCGGGGCAAGCTGTCCGAGCTGAATGCGCTGCTGCGCGGACGAGGTTCGGATTTCTTCATTGCCATCGTCGGCAACATGACTGCGCTGCGCGACGTGCGTTATGTCATCACCCTGGACACGGATACCCGCCTGCCACGCGACTCGGCGCGCGCGCTGGTCGGCACCATGGCGCATCCGCTCAATCGACCCCGGTACGACGAGGCGCAGGGACGCGTGACCGGTGGCTACGGCATTCTGCAGCCGCGTATGGCCGCCGGCCTGGCCGACGCGCACCGATCCCTCTACGCGAGCCTGTGTGGCAGCGAACCTGGCCTCGATCCTTATACGCGATCGGTGTCGGATGTCTATCAGGATTTGTTCGGTGAGGGCTCGTTCACCGGCAAGGGCATCTACGATGTCGATGCCTTCGAAGCCGCGCTGCAAGGGCGCTTTCCGGACAACCGCATACTCAGCCACGATCTTCTGGAAGGCTGCTACGCGCGTTGCGGCCTGGTCAGCGACATCGACCTGTTCGAGGACTACCCCGCCCTTTATCAGTCCGACGTTTCCCGCCGTCGTCGCTGGATACGTGGCGACTGGCAGATCGCGCGCTGGCTGTTGCCGCATGTGCCGGACGCGGACGGCAAGGCCACGCGCAATCCGCTGTCGGCGCTTTCGCGATGGAAGGTGCTCGACAATCTGCGTCGCAGCACGGTGCCGGTTGCAACCCTGTCCCTGCTGATCTTCGCGTGGTGCGCGTTGCCGGTGCCGTGGCTGTGGACCGTCGCCGTGCTCTGCATTGTGCTGATGCCGCCCCTGCTGGCCGGATTGCTGGCAGCAATTCGCAAGCCAGACCAGACGTCGCTGCGGACGCATTTATCCGGCGTGCTGTACGGCCTGTCGCAATCGCTTTCCCAGGTCGCGTTCTCGTTGGCATGTCTGCCGTTCGAAGCCCTCTATAGCCTGGATGCAATCATCCGCACCGTTTGGCGCATGCTGTTCTCGCATCGCCGCATGCTTGAATGGCGCGTGTCACCAATCGCTGGCGCCAGCGAGGGTTCCGATCCCTCGCTGGCATTGGCAATGCGCGCGGGCTACCGGCGAATGTGGATTGCGCCACTGACGGCGATCAGCGTGTTCGCTGTGCTGCTGTCCAGGCCGGAGGGCCTGATCGCGGCACTGCCGTTGCTGCTGCTGTGGCTGGCCGCGCCGGCGATCGCCAGCGTCCTGAGCCGGCCGCTGACCCGGCGGGCCGTGAAACTCACTGCACAGCAGCTGATCTTCCTGCGCAAGATATCGCGCAAGACCTGGGGATTCTTCGAGCGCTTTGTCGGCCCCGAAGACCACTGGCTCCCGCCCGACAACATGCAGGAACAACCGCTGTATGCGATTGCCCATAGGACTTCACCGACCAATATCGGCATCGCGCTGCTGAGCAACCTGTCAGCCTATGACTTCGGCTATCTGACCGCGAGCGGCCTGCTGCAACGAACGACAAACAGTTTCGACACCTTGAGCACTCTGGAACGCCATCGCGGCCATTTCTACAACTGGTACGACACGCAGACACTGCAGCCCCTCGCGCCACGCTATATCTCCTCGGTCGACAGCGGCAATCTGGCAGGACACCTGCTGACACTGCGCGCTGGATTGCTGGAACTCGCTGATCAGCCCATCGTCAGTCCGCGGGTGTTCGACGGCCTGGCCGATACGCTGGCGGTGCTTTGCGATGCCCTGTCATCCGACGAGCGCTCGGCTCCCCCGGCCTTGATCGGACATCTGCTGGTACAGACGGAGGCCGCCTGTGCGCAGCCACCCACAAGCCTGCACGCGATCCGGCAACGGCTGATCTCCATTGCCGATCTGGCGGCGAATCTGATTCTCGAAGTGGACGAGAGCGACCTCGGCGAAGCCGCCGGCTGGCGCCGCACGCTGACCCGGCAGAGCGAGGCAGCACTGGAAGAGCTGAACGAGCTCGTGCCGTACTCGGCCGACACCGAACCGATCCCGACCCTCAGGGAGCTTGCCGCTGGCGGCAATGTCGCGGCGCAAACCCGCCTGCAGCAGGTGCATCGCATGGTCGTGCAGTGCGCCGCGTTCGCCGAGATGGACTATTCGTTCCTGTACGAACCGAACCGGCAACTGCTGGCTGTCGGCTACAACGTCGATGACATCCGCCGCGATACAAGCTACTACGACCTGCTTGCGTCCGAGGCAAGGCTCGCAACCTTTATCGGCATCGCGCAGGGGCAGTTGCCGCAGCAAAGCTGGTTCGCGTTGTCGCGCCTGCTGACCGGTAGCGGCGGCACACCCTTGCTGGTGTCATGGAGCGGCTCGATGTTCGAGTACCTGATGCCGATGCTGGTGATGCCAGGCTACGAGGGTGCGCTGCTTGACCAGACCTGCCGCGTTGCGGTGGAGAGACAGATCGCCTACGGCCAGTTGCGCGGATTGCCGTGGGGCATCTCCGAGTCCGGCTACAACACCGTCGATGCTGCACTCAACTATCAGTATCACGCTTTCGGCGTGCCGGGCCTGGGGCTTCAGCGCGGCCTCGGAGAGGACTCCGTCATCGCGCCGTATGCCTCGGCACTGGCATTGATGGTTGTGCCGGAAGATGCCTGTGCCAATCTCCAGCGCCTGGCTGCGGATGGCCTGGAAGGACGTTACGGGTTCTATGAAGCGGTCGATTACACGCCGTCGCGTCTGCCGAGGAAGAAGGCGTCGGACGCGACATATCCGGAGACGCCGAACAGCGCGTCCAGCGTCATCGTCCGCTCGTTCATGGCGCATCATCAGGGCATGAGCCTGCTGTCATTGGCGTATCTGCTGCTTGATCGCCCGATGCAAAGGCGCTTCGTATCGGATCCGCTGTTCCAGGCAACCTTGCTGCTGCTGCAGGAGCGCATCCCGAGAACCAGCACCAGTCATG
>JALYJV010000104.1 GCA_030775105.1 Pseudomonadota bacterium
GCTGTACGCAGCTCAACAGGAACTCGCGCTGGCACGCGGCAGCGGCGATGCCGCGCTGACAGACGCCGCGCAGCAGCGCCTGACCCTGCTCGGCGGCAACGGTGGCAGCGGAGCGGTTTCTGAACTCACCGCACCGATTGCCGGCGTCGTCACCAGTCTCGACGCCCGCGCAGGCGCTCAGCTGAACCCCGGCAGCCCGCTGATGACGCTGGCCAATCTCGACAGCGTGTGGATACAGATCGAAGTGCCGGAAGCGCAGGCGACGCGCTTGCGTACGGATGCGGCTGCCGAAGCGCGCTTGAGCGCACAGCCGAACACTGTTCTCAAAGGCTCGGTGGACTACCTCTACCCGACACTCGATGCGCAGACCCGAACCCTGCGCGCGCGCCTGGTCTTCGACAATCCGGATCGTCTGCTCAGGCCCGGCATGTTCGCGCGCATTGCGATCAAGGGTGCTGCCGGCGCCGCTACGCTGCGCGTGCCGAGTGAATCCGTGATCCGCACCGGCATGCGCACGACCGTCATCGTGGCGGAAGGTGAAGGCCACTACAGGCCGGTGGACGTTCAAGCCGGTGATGACCAGGGCGATCAGACGGTGATCCTTTCCGGCCTCAGTGCCGGCCAGCACGTGGTCGTCTCGGGTCAGTTCCTGATCGATTCCGAAGCGAGCCTGCAAGGCAGCTACCAGCGCATGGCGCCGGCCCAAGGCCATACGCAGGGCCACTCGCCATGATCGAGAAGCTGATTCATTGGTCGGTGCACAACCGCCTGCTCGTACTGCTCGCGGCGAGCGTGCTCGCGGTCTTCGGTGTCGTCGCGATGCGCCAGACCCCACTCGATGCGATTCCGGATCTGTCGGATACGCAGGTGATTGTGCGCACGACGTTTCCCGGCCAGGCGCCGCAGGTCGTCGAAGACCAGGTGACCTATCCGCTGACGACGACGCTGCTGTCGGTGCCGTTTGCCAAGACCGTGCGCGGCTATTCGATGTACGGCGAGAGCTACGTCTATGTGCTGTTCGAGGACAACGTCGACCTGTACTGGGCGCGCTCGCGCGTGCTCGAGTACCTGAGCCAGGCGCAAAGCCGCATGCCGGCGACCGCGCGTGCCGAGCTCGGCCCGGATGCCACAGGCGTCGGCTGGATCTACGAGTACGCACTGACCGATCGCAGCGGCGCGCACGACATTTCGCAGTTGCGCGCGCTCCAGGACTGGTTCCTCAGGTTCGAGCTCAAGACGGTGCATGGTGTCGCTGAAGTCGCGACGCTCGGCGGCTTCACGCAGCAGTTCCAGATCGTCGTCGATCCGGATCGCCTGCGTGCGTTCGGGCTGACGCTGGATACGGTCATCGGCTCAGTGCAATCCGCCAACAGTGAAACCGGCGGCTCGGTCGTCGAGATGGCGGAAGCGGAGTACATGGTGCGCGCACGCGGTTACCTGCAAAGCCTCGACGACTATCGCGCGATTGCCGTTGGCCTGGGCGACAACGGCACGCCGATCCTGCTGCGCGATGTTGCGAACGTGCAGCGCGGCCCTGAAGCGCGGCGCGGCATCGCCGAGCTCGACGGTGAAGGCGAAGTGGTCGGCGGCATCATCGTGATGCGCAGTGGTCAGGACGCACAGGCGACGATTGCCGCCGTGAAAGCCAGGATCGAAGTGCTCAAGGCCGGCCTGCCCGCCGGCGTCGAGATCGTCGAAACCTATGACCGTTCGCAGATCATCGAACGCGCCGTCGACAATCTCTCGCACAAGCTGCTTGAGGAGTTTCTCGTCGTCGGTCTGGTCTGCATGCTGTTCCTGTGGCACCTGCGTTCGGCGATGGTTGCGATCATCACGCTGCCGATCGGCATCCTCGCCGCATTTGTCGTCATGCGCTGGCAAGGCATCAACGCCAACATCATGTCGCTCGGCGGCATCGCCATTGCAATCGGCGCGATGGTCGATGCGGCGGTCGTGATGATCGAGAACGCGCACAAGCGACTCGAACAGGACAACCCCGAAGGCAAATCGCGCGAGCAGCGCATCACCGAGTCCGCGGCGGAAGTCGGCCCTGCGCTGTTCTTCTCGCTGCTGATCATCACGCTGTCGTTCATTCCGGTGTTTGCGCTGCAGGCGCAGGAGGGCCGCCTGTTCGCGCCGCTCGCCTACACCAAGACCTACGCGATGGCCGCTGCCGCCGGCCTGTCGGTCAGCCTGATTCCGGTGCTGATGGTGATGTTCATCCGCGGCCATATCCGCAGGGAGATCGACAATCCTCTGAACCGCTTCCTGATCGGGATCTATCACCCGCTGATCCGTCGTGTGCTCGACCATCCGCGCAGCACACTGGTCATCGCCGCGCTGCTGATGGTCGTGTCGATCTGGCCGGCGACACGGCTCGGCAGCGAGTTCATGCCGGCCATGGACGAAGGTGATCTGCTCTACATGCCGACTGCCCTGCCCGGCCTCGCGGTCGGCAAGGCGGCGGAGATCCTGCAGCAGACCGATCGCATCCTCAAAACCTTCCCCGAAGTGCAGCGCGTGTTCGGCAAGGCCGGCCGCGCCGAGACGGCCACCGATCCCGCACCGCTGGAAATGATCGAGACCACGATCATGCTCAAGCCCAGGGATCAGTGGCGCAACGGCATGACCACCGAGAAGCTGATCGAAGAAATGGATGCAGCGCTGAAGATTCCCGGCATGGGCAATGTCTGGGTGCAGCCGATCCGCAACCGCATCGACATGCTCGCAACCGGCATCAAGTCCCCGGTCGGCATCAAGATCGCCGGACCGGATCTGCAGGTGATCGACCGGATCGGCGCGCAGGTCGTCGCCGCGGTGAACACTGTGCCAGGCACGGCCTCGGCGTTCGCGGAGCGCGTGTCCGGCGGCCGCTACATCGACATCCGGCCGGATCGCCATGCAGCGGCGCGCTACGGCATGAGCATTGCCGATGTGCAGCGCATCGTCAGCGTCGCGATCGGTGGCGAGAACATCGGCGAGGCCGTCGATGGGCTCCAGCGTTTCCCGATCAACCTGCGCTATCCACGCGAACTGCGCGACTCGCTGCAGGATCTGCGCGCGCTGCCGATCGTGACGATGCGCGGGCAGACGATCACGCTCGGCAGCGTCGCCAGCATCGCGATCACCGACGGCCCGCCGATGATCAAATCGGAGAACGCGCGCCCCAACGGCTGGATCTACGTCGACATCCGCAATCGCGATATCGGCAGCTACGTGGCCGAAGCGCAGCGCACCGTTGCCGCACAGGTCCGGCTGCCGCCGGGATACTCGATCGCCTGGTCCGGACAGTTCGAGTATCTGCAGCGCGCGAGCGAACGCCTGCAGCTGGTCGTGCCGCTGACGCTGGCGATCATCTTCGTCCTGCTGTTCGTGATCTTCGACAGCGCCGCCAGCGCGGCACTGATCATGGCGAGCCTGCCGTTCGCGCTGATCGGCGGACTGTGGCTGATCTACGGCCTCGGCCACCACCTGTCGGTGGCGTCCGGCGTCGGCTTCATTGCGCTGGCCGGTGTCGCCGCCGAGTTCGGCGTGATCATGCTGCTGTACCTGAACACCGCGATCCGCGAGCGCGAGCAGCGCGGCCAGCTGCGCACTCTCGACGATCTGCGCGCTGCATTGATCGAAGGCGCGGTGCTGCGCGTGCGGCCGAAGGCGATGACCGTCGCGGTCATCATCGCCGGCCTGCTGCCGTTGCTGATCGGCAGCGGTACCGGCAGCGAAGTGATGCAGCGCATTGCCGCACCGATGATCGGCGGCATGATCACCGCACCGCTGCTGTCGATGCTGGTGTTGCCGGCGGCGGTGTTGCTGATGCGCGGGCGGAAATTGCCGGCCGCCCCGTAGCCCGGTTCCGCGCAGCGGAGCCGGGATGCCTGGGAATCGGGCGGTGCTCCCGGCTTTGCTTGCGGCAAAACCGGGCTACGTTTGATGCCGGGCGGTCACAGCGTCTTCAGATATTCGATCAGCGCGCGCCGCTCGGCGTCACTGAGCACCTTCGTGAACTCATGGCCGCCATTGCTCTTGCTGAAGCCGTTCGTATTGAACACTGTGCGCTCGTCGACGGCATTCTCGCCCGGCGCGGCGAAGTAGTCGGCCATCACGCGGAATGGATAAACGATGAAGTCGAGCGCAGTCGGTACACGCTGGTCGAATGAGCATGCGAGATACCGCACGCGCCCCAGTGCGTCGCAGGTCATTGCCTCGTACTTCCAGCCGAGCTTCTCGTAGTCGTAGGCACGTTGCAGATTGGTATCGAAGCAGCGTTCGCCGCGCACCGGCGAGGCTTCCGGCATCGGCACCGGCTGGCGCAACCAGATTTCCGGACGCTCAGCTGGCGCAAGCACATCCCACACGGTCGGCACGCTGCCGTTGTGGAAGTACGGCGCACTGGCCCAGACACCATGCAGCGGTTGCGCGGTGTAACCTCCCTTCGCACCGACCTTGCACTTCAGGTTCGGATCGTCCGGTACGCTGCGCGGATCGAGAGCCGACAGCAGATCGCCGAACGCATGGGCTATTCGGAAGCGGCAAACTTCTCGCGCGCCTTCCAGAAGTTGACCGGCCGTACACCCAGCTCGCTGCGCACCTGACCCTGAATCAAGTCTTCCGGGCCGTGCCAGAATAGCCCGCACACCGGAAACACCAGACCTATGGGCAACAGACCCACCAAAGTCAGCGAGGCTGGAGGACAGCACGCCGAGGCACGCCGCCAGCGCATCCGCAATTCGGAGCCGGCCGCCTATCTGCGGACCATGCTCGGCATTGCCGCCGAGCGCGGCATTTCTGCAGACGATGTGCTCAAGGGCAGTCGCCTGACGCTGGCGATGCTCGAAACACCGGATTTCCGCGTCACCGCGCCTGAGCGGGCGGCGGTGATGATGCGTGTGATCCAACTCACCGGCGATCGCGGCCTTGGCCTGGAGTTCGGCCTGCGCACCACGCCGACCGCACACGGATACGTCGGGTATGCAGCGATGAGTTGCCCGACGCTGGGCGATGCACTCGACCTGGTCGTGCGCTATCTGCACCTGCGCCAACGTGACGTGATGCTGCGGCTATCGGTCAAAGGCGAGAGTGCCATTCTCGAATCACGCGACACCCACCAGCTTGGCCCGCTGCGACACATCATTCACGAGTGCATCCTGATCGGCATGGTCCGGATGTTCGGCTTCCTCGTCGGCGAAGAGCGTCCACCTTGCGAGCTGTGGTTCGACTGGCCGGAGCCGGACTACTACGCGCCATACGCAGCACGCCTGCCACCGGTGAAGTTCAATGCCAGCAGCGTGCAGTTGCGCCTGCCCGCCGAATACCTCCAACGCAGGCTGGTGATGGCGGACAGCATCGCGGTCAAGCGCGCAGTCGAGCAATGTGAACGTGAGATGGCGACGGTGAGTCCACCCGCCGAGAACCTGCTTGAACGCGTGCGCGCCGAACTGACGCCGCGCAGTGACGGTTATCCGGATCTGGAAAGTGTCGCCGCCTGCCTGTTCATGTCAGGACGCACGCTCAAGCGCAAGCTCGAAGCGCGCGGCAGCAACTTCCAGCAACTGCTCGACGAAGTGCGCCATCGCGATGCGCTGCGCCTGCTCGACAATCCGGATCTGGATATCCAGCACATCGCGACCGCGCTTGGCTATCGCGACCCGCCATCATTTACTCGTGCGTTCCGGCGATGGTCTGGCAAGACGCCGAGCCAAGCGCGCAGCGGGGGTTGAGTCTTCGGGGCTCTGCTCCGGTCTCTCGATACACCGCGCTGTGCGCGGCACTCGAGACGAACGGAGTTTTTGGGTTTTGAGTCGACACAACAACTGTCCGTTCGTCTCGAGTACCTGCGAAGCAGGTGTATCGAGAGACCGCACCCGAAACTCAGTCCGACAGCATCACCCTTGCCGCGTTGCGCCCTGGCGCCCCACTGACACCACCCCCCGGATGCGCACCAGCACCACACAGATACAGACCCTGCAACGGCGTGCGGTAGTCGCTCCAACCCGGCACCGGGCGGAAGCCGAACAGCTGATGCAGCGGCATCGCACCGTGGAAGATGTTGCCGCCCGTCAACGCAAAGCGGCGCTCAAGGTCGAGCGGTGACAAGACCTGACGGTGCAGCACCGAAGCCGCGAAGTTCGGCGCATAGCGGTTGACGGTGTCGATGCAACGCTGCGCGAACGCGTCCTTGTGCATGTCCCAGTCGCCGTTTGCGAGCCTGTACGGCGCGTACTGCACGAACATCTGCACGATGTGATGGCCGTCCGGCGCGAGCGTGCGATCGACCGAGGTCGGGATCGTCAGTTCGACAACCGGCTCGCGCGAGGGTTCGCCACGTCGCGCCTCTTCGTAGGCGCGTTCCAGATACTCGACGGTCGGGCTGATGTGGATCGTGCCACGATGCTGTGGACCGACCTCGCTGCGTCCGGGCATGCACGTGAAATCCGGCAGTTCGGAAACGGCGAGATTGATCTTCATCACCGCGCTGGAATAATCGATGCGCGCAATCGCCTCATTGAATGCCGCCGGCAGATGCTCGGTCGCGAGCAGCTTGCGGAAGGTCACGTCCGGCGTCGCATTTGATGCAATCATCCTTGCAGCGATGCGTTCGCCGGATTTCAGGCGCACGCCGACGGCACGCTGGTCACGTACTTCGATCTCCGCGACTTCGGCGTCGGTGCGCACTTCGACACCGGCCGCGACCGCCGCGCGACACAAGGCCTGGCTCAACGCGCCCATGCCGCCTTCGACATAACCCCAGACGCCACGCGCACCACCCGCCGTGCCCATGACGTGATGCAGCAGCACATAGCCGGTGCCCGGCGCTGACGGTGGCGCGAACGCGCCGATGATCGCGTCAGTGGCGAGCGTGACCTTGAGCGCCTCGGACTCGAACCAGCGATCGAGGATCGGCCGCGCCGGTCCAGTCAGCAGCTCCAGCGCAGCAGGCAGATCCGCGCCGAGCTTCTTCAGGCTGCGATGGAACTTCAGCGCGCGATGCAGGTTGGCGATGCGATCGCGCAGGCCGCGACGACGGAACGACGAAGGCAGCGGCAACAGATCAGGTGGTATGTCTTCGAGCGCCGGTTCCAGCGCCTCTGCCACGCGCGTCAGCCAGGCCTCGTACTGCGGATACACCTCGGCATCGCGCTTCGAGAACTGCGCGATCTGCTGCTGGTTGAACGCCGCATCCGCGCCCATCAGCAGCGAACGACCGTCGGGCATTGGTGTGAACGACGAAGGATTGCGATTGAGTACGCGATAACCGTGCTCGCGCAGCTTCAGATCCTGCTCGACCTGCGGCAGCAGCAGCGACACCAGATACGACGCCGTCGATGCCCGATAGCCCGGCGCGATCTCCTCGGTGATTGCCGCACCACCCACCGTGTGATGACGCTCCAGCACCAGCACCTTGCGTCCGGTACGCGCGAGATACGCGGCGCAGACCAGGCCGTTGTGGCCGCCGCCGACGATGATGCAGTCGTACTGACGCGTTGCTTCAGTCATCGGCTTTCTCGAAACCTATGCGATGTACCCACGAACCGCGATCCTCATACGGCATCGTCACGCAGCTGGTTCCCGGAACAGTGTCGGATCCAGGACCGATCACGCCGGACAGCGAGCACAGCTGCGAGCGCGGATGGATGCGTCGGCAATTCTGCAGGTCGGCTACAGTCATCGCGGTGCCGTCGTTGTATGCGGCGGCCAGCGACAGCAGCGTGCGATCCAGTGCGGCGTGAATGATCTGGTCACGCTCACGGCCGGCGCTGTAATCGCGCCGCAGCGCGAGGCCGGAATGCGCCGGATCGAGCACGCGCAGCACCAGGTTGTCCATGACGCTGTGGTCGAATACATGACTGCCGACACCGGCGACCCGACCGTAGACCGTCAGTCCCGCTTCGGGAGCCGGATTGTTCGGATCAGGATCGGCAACGCCGGGATCGATCACGTTGTCGCGCAGGCCGCCGAACAGTTCGTCGCGCAGACCGATGACGATCTCGCCGAAGATCGTTGCCGCCGGTCCGTCGCGCGCCTCCGGGTCATCGATGTCCTGCTCCGGACCGAACGCGACGCCGTCCCAGGCCAACACCAGATCCAACGCCCCGCGCTGCAGCTCATTGAGCTCGTTGGCCTTGCGCTCGCGGAAGCCGCGCAGCAGGGGCAGATACTCGCGTGCACGATGATCGCGGATGCCGTGATGGCGATCGATCTCGCGCAGGTCGCTGAACTGCCAGTCGCTGCGCGTCGCAATCCTGTCGAGGATGCTCGTCACACGCTGGCCCGGACCGCCGGGACGCGAGGTCGAGCCCAGTCCTTCGCCATCGAGCCAGCCATGGGCCGGCTTGTTGTTCCAGTTCGCCAGATAACCCTGAGCCGGATTGATTGCGTGCGGCAGCTGCTCGAAGGGCAGCGGAGCACCGAAGTCGTATTCACCGGTGCCGGGGATCGGCAAGCGAATGTCGGAATCGGGTGAACGCTCGAGGAATGTGCCCGGATGGAAGTACGCAATATGGCCGTCTCGCGTCGCAACGGTGACGTTCTCGTTCCAGGTCACTTTCGCGGTCGCTGCGACGAACTCGTCGAAGGTCCTGGCCTTCGCCCAGGCCGCGACACCGTCAATGGTTTCAAGCTCGCGCCGGTACATCGCGTACTGCACGCTGCGCGCAAGACCCGCACCGACATCGCTGGCGACGATCGGCCCGTGAACCGTGCGGCAGACGCGCGCTGAAGCGTTGAGGATCGCCGGGCCCACCGGGATGCCCTGCGCCGCAGCACGATAGCTCACGCTCTCGTCGCGACAGTCCATGTCCTTCCATTCGCCATTGTGGAAATACTGCTCGGCGGCACAGGTGCCGGCGCCCTGTTGCGCGGTCGAGCAGATCGTTTCGATGAAGGAGTCGATGGTCTTGCTATAACCGGTCGTCAGACCCCAGGCTGCGTGCTCGGTGTAGCCGATACCGACCGCAGGCAGCATCGGCACCGACGAGCCACGCGCGTTGTACTCGCCGGTGTGCACTTCAAACTCGACGAGCAGCAGCGGATACCCGTAGCCGAGCTGCGGACCGCTGAGCATCAGCGTGCCGCCGTCGCGCGTGCGCGAGGGGCCAATCGCATACGCCATGCTGCCGCCATGCATGTGGTCACGCAGTTCGATCAACGCCTGCGTCACCTTGCGCACCGCGAGTCGCGCCTGTTCGGTGCGCTGCGCAGTGCTGAGTGCGTTCTTCTTTTCCGCAGTCTTTGCTGTCTTTGCTGCGGCGACCGGCTTCATGATCACCTCGCCGCCGGCACCCATGCCGCCTGCCGGCAGGCGCAGGCGCTTGACCGGCAGATTGCAGGGGAACTGATCCGCGGCGTGG
>JALYJV010000105.1 GCA_030775105.1 Pseudomonadota bacterium
GCCGACACCAGCGATGTCGTGGTCGCAAATCCGCTCGAACTGCCCGCAGCTCTGGGCTTCGGTCTCATCTATGCCGGCACGCTGATTGTGACAGCCTGGGTCAATGATCACGTCGGACACACCGGCATTTATGCAGCCGCTGTTGCGCTCGGAATGACCGATATGGATGCGATCTCGCTTTCAACGTTGCAGATGTTTTCTCAGGGTCAATTGTCCATGGAAGCAGCCTCTGTGACATTGGCCGTGGCGATCGGGGCGAACCTGGTCTTCAAGGGCGCGCTCGCATTGGTCTTTGGCGGACTTCAACTGGGGCGGCATGTCTGTGTCGGATTTCTCAGCGTCCTTGTCGGCCTGGCCGTCGGCGTCGGACTGTTCGCATAACACGACGCGCCTACGTGTCATCGAGAAACGCCTCGACAGCGGCCCTGATGTCTTCATACAGGTCGATGGCATTCGATTGATGACCCACGGTATTGGTGGTCACGATGCGGGCGGCTCCAGAAGCCTGCAGAGCGTCGTATGCATCAGCCACAAAGAGCCCATGACCGAGTTGTCGTGGGCGCCCAATGACCCGTATTTCCCAATAGCGGGAACCCCGCCCGAGTTCCAATGGGGCCTTCGCGCGATGCAGTTTGAGACCGCTTGGGACAAGGCCAGAGGCCATGGATATGTCGCCGTAATCGATGGCGGGCTCGACAATGACGGCGCACCACCACTCGATCTTGGCGGCCTTCCTGCCACGTATCAGAACCTTCCATACGGAAACTACCGTGCTCAATTTTTGGTGTCGCCGTCAGCACCCGTATACAACTCGATCCATGGCACGCACGTCATCGGAATCGTTGGTGCGATCGCCGATAACAACACGGGCACCAGCGGCACATGCCCACTCTGTTCCGTGTCGATGTCGCGATTTGAGACTGACGGATTTGCAGACATTGCCGTCGCTTTGAAGTCCACAGTAGAGCGCGGAATCCAAGTAGTTAATTACAGCGGCGGTTCGGTGAGGCCCCTTGGATGCGCAGATCCTGCTCTTATGACGATGTGCGATGCAATTGTCTATGCGTCGGTAGATCGCGACGTACTGTTCGTAGCGTCGGCCGGCAACAAGTACAACCAGGCAACCCAATTTCCGGCGAGCGTCGGAGAGGTGCTGTCTGTCGGTGGTACGCAATGGCTGCCGCTGGTATGGGGACTACAGCCTACCGGGTGGGCGGTCTGGAACTACAACAGCGTCGAAGGATCCAGTAAGGCGGGTGTCGAGGGAGTGGTAGCGCCTGCCAAAGCGATCGTTTCAACAGGCATAGATGGCCAGGGATATGTTCCAGCCCTTCCTTACCAGATGTGTGGCGACAGTGCGGCCAGTGACGAGTCTGGCCATCCCGTCGACGGTTTTGCCAGCTGCACTGGGACTTCAATGTCGGCTCCAATCATCTCCGGGCTAGCCGGCATTCTGCGCTCCATCAATCCGCTTCTCAGCTTCGAACAGATCAAGGAAATCATTCGTAGCGCGAGTAACAACGCAAACGGACCCAATGCGCTTCGCGGACACGGCATGCCGAGCGCAAACAAGGCGGTAAATCTAACCCTTGCGCAGACGCCGAGTCGGTTGAAGCCACTTTTCTCAATGTACAGCTCACGGCGGCTCGACTACTTCTACACAACGGTCCCCCAAATGGCGTCAGTCGCATCGTGGGGTACATTGCGGCCGGTGAACAATCCGACGCTGGCCAGTCGCTATGAATCGACGAACGGCAATCCCGTTCAGGGCTACGGATACTTTCCTGGGATGTATCCGCCCGGCTTGCCTTCGTATGCGTCGCTTGCAGCCGTTTGGATTTTCTCGACTCACGTGAATCCGAAAAGTGCGACTGTTCCGCTGATTCCCCTGTACAGAATGAGCTGGAAGTGTGGGGATCGGCACGTACTTCGCCGACATACTGCGCCGTGCATCCAAATTGATACGCCGCGTCACAAATGAGGGTCAGCAGGTCATAGATATGATAGTTCGGCTCGCTCGCATCGTAGTCGTGATATCCGCTGTCATTCGCCCGATTCGCGAAAGAAATGCGTTCAAGCTCCGATTCGGAGAACCTTCCCGTCAGCAACTACTTTCCCCTCCCAGAGGGCGATTGCGCAACCTGGTTCGAGTCTCGACATCGCTACCTGTGGATTTAAGAACTTCACCGGAACCTCATAAGGTTCACCGAGTTCCAAGGTACGATCTCCAATTAACAATCGACAGTCGAACATTTCTCCGGATATGACCATCGGACAACCAAACTGTTGGCCTAGCACCGAACTCGAACGCCCGCCCTCTGAACAGCGTCTGAACCGCACTTCGATCGTGACATCGGGACTCATGATTGGCGCCTCTCCTGCAGGAACTCTCTATGCAGCTTCAGCGCTTGATCCGGCGTCAGGTCTTCAAGGGACATCGGGGGCTTCTCAGGAATGGTGTGAGGTGGTGTAAAACTTTTGCGATAGATCGTCTCGCGGGACACGTCAACATCCTGTACCCCGATGTGAGGGCCAGAATAGGCGATGCTGATCTGGCGCACATACCCCTATAAGGGGGGGGCAGCGCTCAAGCTGACAACCGGAAATGACTATGTGCCAGAGACAATCTTGGGCGCTCTTGCCATGCGTGCGATCATCAGCTCATGTCAAGGATCTCAAAGCTGCTGCTCGCGCTGGCGATGGTGCTGAGCGTGCGGGCGCAAGGGTCAGACTTGGGGGTGCATATCAGCACCGTCGAAGCACCGGCGTGGACGGCGCGCGGTGTGCAGTTCGACTTCATTCCGCCCGGCGACGTCAGCTTGTCGATTGCATCCATCGAAATCGCTGGCCAGCCACCGCTGCAGAAATTCCAGGTGCGCTGCAAGCCGCTGAAAACGGGCGAGGGAGTGCAGTGTGACCGCGCGGACTTCACGGCGCTGGTACCCGGTTGGGGCAAGGTACAGGGCCGTCTGCAGGGACAGTTCCACCATGCGCGGCGGTGGCATGCCAAACTGGAAATCCCCATGCGCCAGTTGCGGCTGTCGCTCGACCAGAGCGGTGCGACGCTGACAGCGGACTTGAGCGTCAGGGGATTTACCTACAGCGAGCCCACCGGCCGATACGCTGCTGAAAATCTCGACCTCGACGCGAAGCTGCGCGGGCACAACCAGCACTGGGAGATCGACCTCGCCGCACTCGGAGGGCAGGCCTACGCGGATCCGGTGTTCTTCGACTTCGATGCCCTGCCTCTGCGCGCGTCGGCCACGGCCTCGCAGTTGCCGGACGGCTGGCGCATCGAACATGCGCATGCTGCGCAAAGCGCCGTCGGCACACTGGACGCGAGTGGGCTGATCGGCAAGGACTTCCGCCCGCAGCAGCTTGACCTGGAGATCGAAGCCGAGAACCTCGCGGCGGTGCTGGTTGCGTACGTGCAGCCTTTCCTCATCGGCACGCGACTCGATGGCGCAACGGCGAGTGGGCAGGCGCATGCGCAGGTTTCACTGCGCAAGGGCGCGATAAAAAAACTGGCCGCAACACTGGACAACGTCGGGATCGGTTCCGAGAAGCTCGGATTGGAAATTGCAGGCCTAACCGGAAAGGTCGAGTGGTCGGACGAAGCAGTGGCAAGCTCGAAGTTGAGCTGGAGCGGCGGCGCCCTGCAGCGCATCCCGCTGGGTCCGTCCGAAATTGTGTTTCGCGCGCAGGCGAAAAGCCTGGAGCTGTTGCAGCCCTGGCGCCAACCACTGCTTAACGGCGCTCTCAGCGTGACCCGGCTGGCGTTGGACGATCTGGGAGGAGCGCAGTTGAGCGCAGATTTCGAAGGCGCTATTGAGCCTATCGATCTCACCGCACTCTGCAAAGCGCTGGGATGGCCGCTGTTCTCCGGCACGCTCAGCGGCAAACTGCCCGGACTCAGAGTGCGTGATGACGTGTGGTCCATTGACGGCGCACTCGAAGCGCGGGTCTTTGACGGCAGCATTCGGATCGACAATTTGCGCGCACTGCAGCCGTTCGGTGCGCTGCCGCGCGTGATGGCAGACTTGCAGATGCGCCGACTCGACCTGGAGAGCCTCACCGGCGCATTCTCTTTCGGTCGCATCACCGGCCGGCTCGATGGCGATGTCAGCGGCCTGCGCCTGCTCAACTGGAGCCCGGTGGAATTCGATGGCCGCATCTATTCCACCCCGGACGACAAGACCCGCAAGCGCATCTCGCAACGCGCCATCGACAGTATCTCCTCGATTGGCGGCGGCCCCACCGGAGTACTCGCGCGCGGCTTTCTGAGCGTGTTCGACGACTTCGCCTACGATCGCCTGGGCCTGAGCTGCGCGCTGCGGGACGGCGTGTGTACCATGGATGGCGTGGAAGCGGCAGCCGGCGAGGGCGACCAAAGGGCCTACTACATCGTCAAGGGACGTCTGCTGCCGCGTATCGATGTGGTCGGCTATGCTCGGAAAGTGTCCTGGAACAGTCTGCTCAACCAGCTGAAGGCGGCACAGGCCTCCGATGGTCCGCAGCTGGGCCAACAATCGGAATGATTTATCCGGCGTTCATCGGGCGAGTCCACAATGTGATGAAGCTCCGAGGAGAAGTTGACATGTTGAGCAAGATATCCGCCTGGCTTTTCGGAGCCACGTTTCTGATCACGGCCTGCGTCACGATCAACGTCTATTTCCCTGCTGCTGCTGCGGAGAAAGCCGCAGACCGCATCATTGACGACGTCTGGCAGACGCCCTCGGGCGAGGCCACCACGCCGCCGCCGACTTCGAGTCTGCCAGTGCGCATGCTGGTCGCCGCCGCTGACCTCGTGATTCCGCGCGCCGAGGCGCAGCAACCCAACATCGACATCAGCTCGCCCGAAGTTCAGCGCGTCAAGGACTCGATGCAGACGCGCTTCGACCGCCTGAAGCCTTTCCTTGATTCCGGCGCCGTTGGACTGACAGGCGATGGCCTGATCGCGCTGCGCGAAGCCAATGCGGTACCGCTGGCACAGCGCAACGTCGTCAAGAGCCTGATCGCTGACGAGAACGCCGACCGTGCGGCGCTCTACCGCGAGATTGCCAACGCCAACGGCCAGCCTCAGTGGGCTGGCCAGATACAGAGCGTATTCGCACAGCGTTGGGTGGCCAAGGCGCAGAGCAGCTGGTGGTACGAGGACGCAGGGGGCTGGAAGCAAAAATAGCCAGCACCAACGAAAAGCCCCGCAATGCGGGGCTTTTTCTTGTCGCCATCAGTGGAGAGCATTCCATCAGGACCGGGTGGCCTGTCGGACAGAATGCGAACCTGAGCGACGCGCGGGCAGTCGGCGACACATGGATTACTGCAGCATTTGTCCAACTATTTTCTTCGTCAGAACGGGGGCGCTGCGGACCCGTCACCATGGTACTTCGATTTCCCACGAGAACTCATTGGAAGACTGCAAAGCGACTCGTCAGTGGAGTACGGGAAGAGGCTGTGATTACTGGAGTAAACGGCAGTAGCCGATCTGCCTCTTTCTTCACCACGGCGTAGCACTCGCAGCTCAGGTTCTCAAGCTGCGTACGATCCAGGACGGCGATACGGCCGCGAGCGTACTCAATGACGCCGAGCCTCTGCAGCTTTCTCGCTGCATCGGTGATCGATTCTCTGCGAACGCCGAGCATGTTGGAAATTTGCTCTTGCGTCATCGTCAGCTCGCCGCCGGGCAATCGATCGAGCGAGAGTAATAGCCATCGGCACAACTGCTGGATGATCGTGTGATGCCGATTGCACGCGGCGGTTTGTGCCATCTGTGCGATGAGGGACTGAATGTAGCGAAGCATCAGCAGCATCAATTCACCGTGGCGATGAAACTCGTCTTTGAGGCGTTGTGCGAAAAGCCGGTATGCGAATCCTGCACTTTGAACGATGGCGCGGCTCGGGGTGCTGTCTCCGCCCATGAACAGCGACACGCCGACCACGCCCTCGTTACCAACACCGGCGATTTCCGCAGGGGCTCCACTTTCCATGACGTAGAGGAGAGACACGATCGAATCGGTCGGAAAGTAGACGTAGCGCAATGTATCTCCAGGCTCATACAGCGCATCGCCGAGCGGCATTGCCACGAGTTCCAGGTGTGGAAACAACCGCTCCTGTACTTCTGCAGGCAAGGCAGCGAGCAGATGGTTCTGCTGCGGTTCAGGCATCAATGAGGGTGTAGTCGGCATGTCGGTCTCCTAAGTTCGACAGTGGCAAACTGATTGGTCAGCAAGCGCTATGCCCACCAAGTGGGGCGAGCCCGACTGGTCAACGCTGACTGTCAGCGCGACGCGAGGCAATATCGAACAGAGTGGCTCACGGAGTCCGTACAGGACTATTCTGTGGGCATACAGAAAGGCGCTTTCTTGCGCCTGCCTCAGGATGGTGTTCCATGTCGACCCCGCATTCTCCTCTTCAGAACTGCCTGCTTGCCGCATTGCCTGGCGTTGTTCAGAACCGACTTTTTCCACTCCTGAAGCTGGCCACGCTTCCGCTTGGCAAGGTCTTGTACGAGCCTTCGGACACCTTGCGACATGCCTATTTTCCGACTGACTCGATCGTGTCTCTGCTCTACACCATGGAGAATGGGTCGTCCGGAGAAATCGCGGTTGTTGGCAGGGAGGGTGTGGTCGGTGTCTCACTATTCATGGGTGGACAAAGTACGTCGAGCCGGGCCATCGTGCAGAGCGCCGGAAGCGCATACGCGTTACCACGCAAGCACTTTCAGAATGAGTTCAACCGTCATGGCGAGATGATGATGCTCCTGCTGCGGTACACGCAGTCCCTGCTTACGCAGATGACACAGACCGCGGCTTGCAACAGGCACCACTCAATCGACGAACAGATGGCGCGTTGGCTGCTGCTGTCATTGGACCGTCTCTCCGGTAACAAGATGAAGATGACGGAGCAACTGATCGCCAACATGCTTAGCGTCAGCTGCGCCAGAGTCACCGAAGTTGCCGGTAAGTTGCAGAAGTTGGGTGTGATCAAGTATCAGCGCGGGCTGATCGAAGTGCTGAATCGGCGAACTTTGGAAAAGCTGAGCTGCGAGTGCTACGCCGTTGTGCGTAATGAAACTGACCGCCTTCTCGAATGTGCTCCTGTCACGTCTCCGCGCACCTCACCTTCACGCGTGACGAAAACGGAGAGACAGACTACGGACTGAGTTGCGTTTGCGCGCGTAAGTTCATTTTCCGGTGTCGATCGAACCCGATTTCCAGATCGACGCGCACGACTTCCACTCACTTTGTGCGTGTGGAATCACGATAAGGCTTCATTATCGCCGCTATGATGATTTGCAGATGACGCTTGTCGTCATGCGGGCAACGACATCTCCGCGGCGAACAAGCAGTAAGTTGTTCCGACCGTTGCGCAAGGCGATATACATGGCTTGGCACCGGGTTCTCTTCGCTCAGCTACTTGTCGAAACTGCCGCTGGACACCCTCAAGATCGACCGCTCGTTCGTGGTCGACATGACCACTGGGCCGCATGGGCTGGCACTGGTGTCCACCATCATCAACCTGGCGCATTCGCTCAAGCTAGAAGTGGTTGCGGAAGGCGTGGAAGCCGAAGAGCAGTCGCGCCTGCTGCGGCTGCTCGACTGGACGACATGCAGGGGTTTTTCTTCAGCAGCGCTTTGCCATGCTCGGTGTTCGAGGCGAGCTTTCCGAGTTGAGATTGATGCAAGGCCTGAGGCGATGCTCGTTCATGTAGCACCCGCTGAGAATGGAGCGACGGATGCTTCGCGAGGTGGAAGAGACGGCAGGGTCTCTTTGGTTCAGAGACCTTGTTCCGCGCGCCATACGACATTGGCACGGTGGTTAGCGTCAGTTCACCAAAGCCAACGTAGTGCTGGAGAAACCCAGCGTCGGTGTGCTGTCGCGCATAGCGGGAAGGGATTGGCCAAGTTGTTGGATCTTGTTGAAAGCCGCACCGTCTTGAAATTCGTTAAGCGCAGCGAAGGCCATTCAGGAATACTCTCAGGCGATGGCATTCCCGTACCGCCCAGTGAGCTGGATTACGCACCCCGTGTGTCGGTTGCACGACAACGGCGATGGTCATCCCGAAAGTCCGCGGCGTCTCGATGCCATCGAAGATCGCTTGCGATCCGATGGCATCCAAACTAATCACGGCCGAGATTCGGATCGGACAGCTGATCATCGATCAGCCGCTGGTTCGGAGCCTCAGCGTGCTGGTTTGCGATAGTTCAATGCATGCAGTGCCTGAACTCTTCGAAAATGAAATCGAGCTTGTTGAAGCGGTTTGTCCTGAAAGGCAACGCATCGCACTCGCGCCGTATCCGGTCGCACTCACCGGAAAAGCGACTTTGGACGGGGGGCTCAGCTACACCGTGCGGGCAGTGCGGCCGGATGATGAACCGGCGGTTCTTCGGCTGTTGGCGCGGCTGAATCCGGAGGAGGTTCGACTGCGGTTTTTCGCGATGATCCGGCACTTCTCACATGAGATGGCCGCTCGTATCACGCAGGTTGACTACGATCGAGAGCTCACAATGGCTGCCATTTCCGCGAGCGATCCGGGTGAGATCGCCGCGCTGGCGACGTTGGTGTCGGACTCAGATGGTCTTCAAGCGGAGTATGCCGTGCTGGTACACCATGGTCATGCCGGCAAGGGACTGGGCCGACAGTTGATGCAACGATTGCTGCAGATTGCCGGTGATCGCGGCATTCGCAGGGTGTACGGCGAAGTGTTGGCCGACAACATGCCGATGCTCACTCTGGCGCAATCGCTAGGATTCGCCGTTTCCATACCGGCCGACGACCCCGGATGTCGGCATGTTTCGATTGATATCACCGAGTCTCTGGAGCCGATCTAAATTACACCACGACGCGTGCGCAGAATCGGGTACGTGAGCGCTGTGTGCGATATCAGACGGATACCCCTGGCAACGCCGTGCTTATCCTAGTGGCCTGTCACAGAGGAATCGGTAGAGAGCATGGCCGATGGATCGCGTGTCGAGGCAAGGCGCGAGGAGGATTCATAGCCGTAGCTATGGCGACGACGAGCAACGCCGCATTGGCGCGCGAGACGCGGTCAGGCGCTAGCGATTCCTCTGTGGCAGGCCACTAAGTGCCATCGCGAGGCTCAGATGTCCAGCCCTCTCCAAGTCGACCTGTTGCAGAAAATGCACGCCTACTGGCGCGCGGCGAACTATCTCTCGGTAGGTCAGATCTATCTGCAGGCGAATCCTTTGCTGAGGGAGCCGCTCAAGCTTGAGCATCTCAAGCCACGATTGCTCGGTCACTGGGGCACGACACCTGGATTGAACCTCCTGTACGTGCATCTGAAC
>JALYJV010000106.1 GCA_030775105.1 Pseudomonadota bacterium
GATCAATGTGAAGAGACGGGCCGACTCCGAACATACGCTCCAGTCAAGCCACGCTGCTTGCGGTCCACGGACCCATCAGTAGCACTTGGCGGAAGGCGGGTCGGCACGGCATGCGCTTCCAGTTCAACCGAGCTGAGTAGTCGATGACGGATCAACCCACACAGTGTTACGTGATGGTCAATCAGGAGTCTCAAATGTCTATTCGTGAAAAGCTGGTGCGGTTCGTCCGCGATGAAGAAGGTCTGACGACGGTGGAATACGCCGTGGCCGGTGGTTTGATCGCAGCGGCGGTGATCGCCGCGTTCGTGTTGCTCGGCGGCAAGGTCAACGAGAAGATCGGCGACATCACCACGGGCCTCGACTGATCTGTTGAAGCTGCATTCTCGGGGAGGGGTAGCTCTCCCCGCGACGCAGTTTCACAACAGGCTCGCGCCGTCCCATGACTCCCATACATCAATCGGCAATGCTGATGGCGGCACTCGCCGCGATGCTGATGCTCGCCGTGATCCGCGACATGGCTCACAACCGCATCGACAACGCGATCACCTTTCCAGGTGCAGTGCTGGCGATCGGACTGCATCTATCGCTTTCCGGCTGGATCGGCGTGGGCTATGCGCTGTCGGGTCTCCTGGTGGGATTGCTGGTGCTGTTGCCGTTTCATCTGGCGGGTGGCATGGCCGCCGGTGACGTCAAGCTGATGGCGGCGGCGGGCGCCTATCTGGGGCCGCTCGATGCGTTCTGGGCCGGTTGCTGGAGCCTGATCGCCGGCGGTGTCATGGGCCTGGCCGTGCTGACCGCAAAGGGCGGAGTGCGCGGCGGCCTGTTCGCCAGCGTCCGTCAATTCTTCACGTATGCAATGACGCGTGTCTGGGTGCCGCCGCCGGCAGACTCGGCCGCGGCGCATCGGTTTCCGTACGCCGCGGCCATTGCCGGCGGCGGCCTCGCAGTCGTGGCATGGCGCTACACGCGCCATGCGGTGGTAGGCGCCTAGCTGGCGCCAGGGAGAACAGAATGATCAACAAGCGCAACTCCATAGTGTTCCTGGCGCTAGCCCTGGTGCTCGGCCTGGGCGCTGCCTTTCTCGCGCAGAAGTGGGCGCGCCAGAACATGAGCAACGCTGAGCAGCACGCCACGCGCGACGTTGTTCCCGTTGTCGTTGCCACACGCGAGATCGGCTTCGGCGAACGCATCGAGGAAGGCTTCGTCAGGAGTGTCGACTGGCCGGCGCATGCGCTGCCGCCCGGGGCGTTCGACGACCCGGCGAAGGTCGTCGGCCAGGTTTCCAAGTATCAGATCCTGACGGGAGAGCCGATTCTCGCGGCACGAGTGGCCGATCCGAAGACCAGCCCCCTGCTGGCAAGCCTGATCGAACCCAACAAACGCGCGGTGACGGTGCGTGTCGATGACGTCGTCGGCGTCGGCGGCTTCCTGCTGCCGGGCAGTCGCGTCGATGTTGTCGCCTCCAGACAATTGGAGCGACAGCAATACGAGACCAGCACGATCCTGCACAACCTGCGTGTGCTCGCGGTCGATCAGATCGCCACCGCCGGTGGTGAAGACAAGCCGGTCGTGGTTCGCGCGGTCACGCTGGAAACCGATCCCCACGAGGCCGAGGCGCTGCTGCAGGCCACCAACGAGGGCACCGTGCAGCTCGCGCTGCGCAATCCCACCGATCACGCCCTGCCTGCGGTGGCCGCAGTCAAGCCGCCGCTCGCGCCACGACCTGCAGTCAAGGGCGTCACCGTCATTCGAGGCACCCATGTCGACGCTGAAAAATCGGGCCGCTGATCCGGCCGGGAGATGCAACATGCCATCGAGCAAGCCTGCTTCACAGATTCGTTGCCGCACGCGTGCCGGTGCATTGCCCGCGCTGATGATTGCGGCCGCCGCGATGCTCGGCCTGCCGCAAGACAGCCTCGCGGATCAAGGTGTGCGCGAGGTCAGCGTACCGCTCTACAAGTCGATCACCTTGCGGCCGGAGCGTCCGGCGCAGCGCATCGCGGTGGGCAACCCCGGCGTCGCCGACATCGTCGTGCTCGGCGGTGGCCAGGTGCAGGTCGTTGGCAAGGCGCTGGGCGCGACCAATGTCGTGCTGTGGGATGCCGGCGGCAAAGTGCTGGCAACCTACGATGTTGAAGTCACCCATGACCTGGCCACGCTCAAGGCCAAGCTGCATGCACTGCTGCCTGGCGAGCCGATCGAGGTCCGTTCGGCGCAGGAGAACATCCTGCTCAGCGGCCAGGTCGGAAGCCTGTCGCGCATGCAGGCAGCACTGGCGATGGTCGAAAGCTTCATTCCCGAGTGCGTCAAGGCGCAGACACAGGACGAGGAGTCCAAGCGCACGATCGACGTGCTGCCCGGCACTGCGGACGGCCGCGATTGCGGCAAGGGCAAGGTCATCAACCTGATGCAGGTGGGAGGCGCCCAGCAGGTGATGGTGCAGGTCACCGTGGCGGAGATGTCTCGCACCGTGCTCAAGAGCATGGATGCGGACTTCAACATCTTCAATCTCGGCCGCCGCGCAGGTGTCGGTGCCGTGCAGGGTGGCGCGTCGTTTCCGAACGCGCTGAACGCCGAAGGACTGCAGGTACCATTGCTCGGTGATCTCGGTGGCGGCGCGAGTCCGATCGGCCCGGTGGTTGATCTTTTCGATCCATCCACTCCAGCGATCAATGCCAGCGGTATCTTCTTCAGCTACCTGCGCGGCGATCTGTTCCTGCAGGCGGTGCTCGAGATCTCGAGACGCAAGGGCCTCGCCAAGATCCTGTCGGAGCCGACCTTGACCACACTGAGCGGCCAGCAGGCCGAGTTCCTGTCCGGCGGCGAATTTCCGATCCCGGTGCCGCAGGCCGGCGGCGGCAACTCGGTCACCATCGAGTTCAAGGAATTCGGTGTCGGCGTGCGCTTCCTGCCGGTGGTGCTCGATTCGGGCCGCATCAACATGCGGCTCAATGTCAGCGTGAGTGAGATCTCGCAGGACAACGCGGTTGCGCTGTCACCGGGAGGCACCAGCAGCAGCTTCGTCATCCCCTCGCTGACCAAGCGCAGCGCGATCAGCACCGTCGAGCTTGCCAATGGCCAGACCATCGGAATCGCCGGACTGATCAGCGACAACGTGCGCGAGTACGTCGACAAGCTGCCGGGTCTGGGTGATATCCCCGGTCTGGGTGCGCTGTTCCGCAGCCAGGAGTTCCGCTCCGGGCAGACCGAGCTGGTGATTTTCGTGACGCCGCATCTGGCGCGGCCGATCGCCCCCGACCAGGTGCGTCTGCCAACTGACAGCTTTGTCCCACCCTCCGATCGCGAGTTCTACCTCATGGGACGCATGGAGGCGAAGAACACACCGACCGACCGGCAGCCGCGCAGTTCCAAGGGTGGTCCCGAGGGCGCGCGCTTCGGTCATGACCTACAGGGAGTTGCACCATGAAGAACCCGATCCGCATGACCGCCGCTACGACGACGGTGCTGCTGTTGCTTCTCGCCGGTTGCGCGACCACCGACACCGACGCGGTCCGCGTCGAAGAGGACTTCGGAAAATCCGTGCGGCAGATGATCAGCGCGCAGATCTACGATCCGACCGCAGCGCAGCAGCCGCCATCGGAGCCGCCGATGGGGCTCGACGGCGTACAGAGCGAGGCCGTGCTCAAGGTACAGCGCGAGCATATCGGCGATCCCAAGGAGGTGAACAAACCGATGCGCATCGAGGTCAGCCCATGAGTAGCGAGCGCCTGCGCGAGCCGACTCTCAAGGCCAGGAAGACAGTCCTGCTCGTTGGCGCGACCGGGCAGGCGTGTGAGCAGCTCAGAGCGCTGCTCGAGCCGCAGACGGATCTGGATCTGCGCATCCGTGTCGTGGGCAACACCCGGATCGACGGCGCTGCGCTGCCGCATGCAGATCTCGCGCTGCTCGATGTAGGGGAGCGCGGCAGCGACATGCTGCACGAATGGACAACACGCCAGAATGCGCAGCCGGTGCCACTGATCGTGCTCGGCCCAGCCAGCGACGCGCCGTTGATGCGGCGCGCGATGCAGGCCGGTGCGCGAGATTTCCTCACCCAACCGGTCGCGCTGGAGCAACTCGTCGAATCGGTGCGCGCGATCCTGAGTGAATCGGCGAGCGGCGGCGGCGGCGGACAGCCCGGCGGACGCCTGACTGCCGTCATCAATGCCAAGGGCGGCTCGGGGAGTTCCTTCGTCGCCTGCAATCTGGCGCACATGCTGATTGCGCATCTGAACCGGCCAACCGCGCTGATCGACATGGACCTGCAGTTCGGCGCGCTGCCGCTGGCACTTGATCTGAACACGCGCGATACGCTGTTCGAGGCGATCGGTGCTGCCGAGCATCTCGACCCGGTGGCGTTGAAGGGGCATATGACCAAGCACAAGAGTGGCCTGCACGTGCTCGGCGCGATGTCAGAGCAGCTGGTAATGCCCTCCGAAGTCTCGGTCGACGCCGTGCAGAAACTGCTGGGCGTGGCGCTGCAAAGCTATGCGCACGTGGTCATTGACCTGCCGCGCCAGATCGATGCCCTGACCAGCCTGGTGCTGGCCAACGCCGATCACGTGCTGGTCGTCACCCAGCAGAGCTTCGCGCACCTGCGCGACACCAAGCGCATGTTCGGATTGCTGCAGTCCTATGTTGGTGTCCCTAACGAGCGAATCTCGCTGTTGATCAACCGCAATCAGGACAAGCATTCGATCAGCGCAGAAGACTTCGGCGAGGCGATACACCCGCAGCAGATTCTGCTTGTTCCCAATGATTTTGCGCACGTGACCGAATCGCTCAACCTCGGCGTTCCGGTCTACGAGGGTGCGCGCAACGCCGCAGTCACTCGTGCACTGTGCAACATCACCGAGCAACTCGATGAGGGCGCGCCGGTGGCTCCAGCTCCACCGGCCGCCAGGCCCGCACGCCAGGTATTGCGGCGGGTGCTGAGGCTGGGGACCTGAGCCATGTTCGGCCTGAAGAGCAGTGCCACACCTGCAGCGCGCACACCGGTTGCGGCGGCGAAGATCACTATGCCGGCGACGGCCTTTGCGCCGCTGGACCTGTGGACGCCAACGCCGCAGGAGGATGAGTGGCTGCAGCGTATCCACCAGGGGCTGTTGCAGCAGCTGGAACTCGGCCGGCTGGGAAAGATGGACGAGAAATCCGCACGTCGCGAGATTCGCGATCATGCGTTGCGGATGATGAACGAGCAGTCAGCGCCGCTGTCGGCTAACACCCGCCAGCAGCTCGCACGCCGCGTCGAGGACGAGGTTCTCGGACTTGGGCCGCTGGAGCCCCTGCTGGACGCCGCCAATGTCTCCGACATCCTCGTCAACGGACCGAACAGCGTCTACGTGGAGCGCGGCGGCAAGCTCGAGCCGACCGGCATCCGCTTCCGCGACGAAGCGCATCTGATGGTGATCATCGACCGCATCGTCACCCGTGTCGGCCGCAGAATCGACGAATCCTCACCGATGGTCGATGCGCGCCTGCCGGACGGCTCGCGCGTCAATGCGATCATCCCGCCGCTGGCGCTCGACGGCGCCATGCTCTCGATCCGGCGCTTTGCGCGCGATCGCATGGCCATCGAAGACTTCATCCGCATGGGTTCGCTCACCGAATCGATCGCCGGGGTGCTGCAGGCCATCGTCAAAGGGCGGCTCAATGTCCTGATCTCCGGCGGCACCGGAACCGGCAAGACCACATTGCTCAACGTGCTGTCGGGATTCATTCCGGCCAACGAACGCATTCTGACGATCGAGGACTCAGCTGAACTGCAGTTGCGGCAGCCGCACGTCGGCCGCCTGGAGACACGACCGCCCAACATCGAGGGGCGTGGCCAGGTCACGCAGCGCGACCTCGTGCGCAACGCCCTGCGCATGCGACCGGACCGCATCATTCTCGGCGAGATTCGCGGCGGCGAAGCGTTGGACATGCTGCAGGCAATGAACACTGGGCACGACGGCTCACTGACCACCGTGCATGCGAACTCGGCGCGCGACGCACTCTCCCGTATCGAGAGCATGGTGGCAATGGCTGGCGTGGAGTTGCCGTCGAGGGTCGTGCGCTCGCAGATCGCGTCGGCGATCGACATCGTCGTGCAGATGGAGCGAATGGAGGATGGCAAGCGCCGCCTGACCAGCGTGCAGGAGATCCAGGGTATGGAGGGCGACGTCATCACCATGGCGGAGATCTTTCGCTTTGAACGACAGGGGATCGATACCGAGGGTCGCGTGCTTGGACGCTTCTGTTCGACCGGCATCGTCCCGAACCTGTGCGATCACCTGCGCCGTCGCGGAGTCACGCTCGATCTCGCCTTGTTTGATCCGCAGGCAGGACTCAAGTGATGCGCATTCTCGAATGGCTGATTCCGGCACTGGCCTTCGGCGCCGTGTTCATCGCGGTGATCGGCGTTGTCGCGCTGCTCTCCGGCGGCGAGCGCAAGCGCATGCGCGAGCGCATGCGCCACGTGGCCGCTACGGAGGATGAGGAGGCGCCGGTATCGTTGCTGCGCGAACAGTATCTGCGTGATCTGCTGCCGATCGAGCGGATTCTGGAGTCGCTGCCGGGGATGAGCCGGATCGAGAACCTGACCGAGCAGACCGGACGGCGCGTGCCGGCATACCGCATCGTCCTGCTTTCACTGGCGCTTGCCGTGGTCGCCGCAATGGTTGGACTTCTGATCAGCGGCTTGGGGCTTGCGCTGCTGGCGTTCGCCATCGTGCTGCCGCTGCCTTACGCCAAGCTGGTCAAGGATCGGGACGAGCGTATGCAGCAGTTCGACGAGGACCTGCCTGACGCGCTTGATGTCATGAGTCGGTCGCTGCGCGCCGGCACTCCGTTTTCCGAGACGCTCAGGGTTGTGGCGCAGGAAATGACCGACCCGGTGGCGACCGAGTTCGGGATCGTCTTCTCCGACATCAACTACGGCGTCGGCGTGAAGCCTGCCTTCCTGGCTGCGCTTGAGCGTGTGCCCAACATCAGCCTTGCGGCGGTTGTGACCGCTGTTCTGGTGCAGCGCGAAGCCGGCGGCAACCTCGCCGAGATCCTCGATCGCGTCGCCAAGACCTTGCGTCAGCGGCATCGCTTCAAGCGGCGTTTGCGCACACTCACGGCCGAAGGTCGCATGTCGGCATGGATCCTGATCCTGATGCCGTTCATTCTTGCATTGGTGCTGGCGTTCACATCGCCCGGCTACATGCCGATGCTGTATGGCGATCCAACCGGACTGAAGCTGATCGGCGGTGCGCTGCTGGCGATGTCGCTGGGCGTGCTCTGGATCCGCAAGATCATCCACATCCGCTATTGAAAATGGACCGCCGATGAACACCCTGCTTGCACTGATGGAGAGTTCCACATTCGTCGCGCTGGGTGTCGGCGCGGCCGTGATGCTGGCAGTCTTCGCCGCGCTGAGCGTCGCCGGAGCGCGCGTCGATCCCCTGCGCCGGCGAGTCGCCAGTCTGCTCAAGGTGGACGTCGCGAGCACCGCGGCCACAGGCGCCGGATTCGGCAGCATGCTCAGGCCGTTTGCGCCCTACATCCTGCCGAAGCGCGAGAAGGAGCGCGAGACCGTGCGCCTCAAGCTGATCCGCGCGGGGCTGCGTTCAGATGCGGCAGCCATCAACCTGTATGCGCTCAAGATCCTGCTGATCGTGGTGTTTCCGGCGGTCGTGGTAAGTTGGCTGGTCTGGGTTGATCCGATCCGCCCGATCTTCGTTCCGCTGTTCGGGTTTCTCGCCGCCTTCATCGGCATGATGCTGCCGAACCTCTACCTGAACCACCGTGTTGCCAAGCGCCAGCGCGAAATGCTCAATGCGCTGCCCGATGCGCTGGACCTGCTGGTCTCGTGCACGGAAGCCGGCCTTGGACTCAACGGCGCTCTGCAGCGCGTTGCCCAGCAGATGCGCATCAGCAGTCCCTTGCTCGCGCAGGAACTGGAGCAGGTCAATGCCGAGATTCGCGGTGGCGTGGACCGCATCGTCGCGCTGCGCAACCTGGTTCAGCGCACCGGTCTCGACGAGCTTCGCGGGCTGGTGTCGCTGCTGGCACAGAGCCTGCGCTTCGGTACGCCCATCGCCGAGATCCTGCGGATCTACTCCGAGGAGTTCCGCGACAAGCGCACGCAAAAAGCCGAAGAACAGGCGGCGCTGGTTGGGACCAAGCTGATCTTCCCGTTGTGCTTCTGTATCTTTCCCGCGTTCTTCATCGTGGCAGTTGGGCCGGCGGTGGTCGGCGTCATACGCGCGATGGGCGCTGCTGATTTCTGAGTGATTCGAGATGGATACCAAACGATTCCGCAATATTGCCGCCGGCCTGGCCATTGTGATGGCCGCCGGCACCCTGGTGGCCTGTGGCTCTTCCCCGACCCGATCCGAGGCACCGAAGACGGCCAGCGAACTGGCGGCGCAGAGAGCTGCGGTCACTGCGGCACTGGCGAAAGGTGCGGCCGCGGAGCGCTCGGGTGACGACGATCGCGCGATGCTGGAGTATGCCAGTGCACTGCAGATCGATCCGCGCAGTGCAGACATCCGCGTACGCATCGGCGGTATATACGCACGCAGTGGTGACGTCGCGGCTGCGCGCACGGCGTATACCGATGCGCTCACGGCGAACCCCAATCACGCCGACGCGCACGAGGGCGCGGGGCTGATTCTGCTGCGTCAGCAGCATTACGACGCGGCGCGGGTGCATCTGCAGCGTGCGATCAGCCTGAACGCGGCCGGTCGCTGGCGGTCCCACAACGGCCTCGGAATGATGGCTGACCTCACCGGCGACACCAAAGGGGCGCTCACGCACTATGCAGTCGCCGTTTCACAGCAGATGGGGAACGCGGCGCTGCGAAACAACATGGGCTACTCGCGGTATCTGGCGGGGCAGTACCGGATGGCCGAGACCGACTATCTGGCGGCACTGAAGCTGGATCGCAACTATGCACTGGCCTGGTCCAATCTCGCGCTCGTGCGCGTGCGCATGGGCAATGCCGCGGGTGGTGTCGAAGCCTTCGCGGAGGCCATGAAGCTGCCGCAGGCGTACAACAACGTCGGCTATCTGCTCTACCTGCAGGGCAGCCTTGATGAGGCCGAGCGTTATCTGCAGCGTGCCGTTGCGCAGTCGCCGAGCTATTACGAGATCGCACAGCAGAATCTGGAGCGCGTGCAAGTGTCGTTGCGGGACGGCCGGGACTCGCGCGATCCGTGAGGGCACAATCGGAGTATTGATGACGTCAATTGAAATGCAGCAGAAAATCGCTGGCATTGTTGGTTGGCTGATTTCTGTCCTCAATGCTGCGGTGACAGGTGCCGTGGCGGCGGTCAATGCCGGTCGGTTCTGCACACAGCGTGTTCATCCGGACTGGGCGCCACCACCCTCCATTCGGTCCGGTATGGACAGCTCTATCTGTCCTGACAGGCATTGCCGCATGGTTAACATGGCGTCATGGCGGCTTTCGCGCCGCCAAATCCGCGCTCACTTTGTTCCTGGTGCAGCACGGGCTTAATTCAATGTGGAGTTGGCTCTGAAGTCCGAGGGCCGAGTCGCCGCGTTCGTTCTTTCGGGCGCCGAGACGGAATAGCTGCGCCACTGATGTGGATCAATGTCCATACGGACTTTGGCCCTGACAATGATTGCGTCATCTACAGGAGAGCATTCATGTCACGCATTGCCAAAGCCATTCATAACCATATTCAGCTTGCCACTCTGGCCCGTGACGAGCTTGAGTTGCAGGCGGCGCTGTTCAAAGGTGAAACGCGGGATCGCTGGAATGAACTCGAGAAGCGCTGGGCAGAGCTTCGCGAGCACATCCACCGCGCGAAGGTGGCGGCCGCGGACTCGCGTCCTCAGATTCAGGCGGCCGCAGATCTCCTCGCTGAATCCCTCAAGTCGAGTTACGGCGAGTTTCGGACTGCGCTCGGTCGGTGAGGCCGCCGCCCTCGTCCGGCCGTCGGGCGCGGACTGAACGTCCTGCGGTGTTACTGGAAACCGCAACAAATCCCGCCTACCTTTCGATCAGCCCAGTCTGAAGTACCGTTTTTTCTGAGGAATGCGGAATCCAGCGCGTAGAGTCACCCCCTCCTCACGCGCCGTTGGCGGTTTCGCATTGACGTGCCGTCCGCAACGCGCGTGCTGACGCACCGGGACTCCGCTGTCGCGGCGTCCGCAGGGCGCGGCTGGTCCGCCGGGTCCGATTCTTACTGGATGTGGCTCGGCGGCGCTCGCTCGACTGGAATATGCCTGCCCATGACAAACGCCGGGATATCGGAGGCCGCGATCGCGGGACTGAAGAACCAGCCCTGCAGTTCGTGGCAGCCGCGGGAGTGCAGAAACTCCTTGTGCAGCTGGGTTTCCACACCTTCGGCGGTGACGTGCAGGTTCATCCGGTTGGCGATCCCGATGATCGTTTCAGTCAGTGCAGCGCTGTCGGGGTCCTTGGGCAGATCCCTGACGAAGCTGCAGTCGATCTTGATCCGATCGAGCGGCAGGTGCTTGAGCGAGGACAGGCACGAATAGCCGGTGCCGAAGTCGTCGATCGCAACCGACACGCCGAGCGCGCGAATCTGCGAGAGCGTCGCTACCGCGATGGACTCGGTCTGAATCGCGCTTTCCGTGATCTCGATCTCGAGCAGCGCCGGATTCATCTGCGTCTCGCGCAACGCAGTGTCGATGTCTGCAAACAGCGTTCCGCTGTTGACGTGTTTTGCGGAGACATTCACCGCGACCCTGAACGGCGGACATCCGATCTTCTCCCAGCGCTTGACTTGGTCGCAGGCCTCACGCAGTGCCCAGCGTCCGATATCGACAATCAGGCCGCTTTCCTCGGCGGCGGGAATCACTTCCGTAGCGCCGAGCATGCCGCGCTCGGGGTGATCCCAGCGCAGCAGGGCTTCCACGGCGTGACAGCAGCCGGTGGATGCATCGACCTGAGGCTGGTAGTGCAGGCGCAACTCGCCGAGCTTCAGTGCGCTGCGCAGGCGCAGATCCCGAGCCAGGTAGCGCGCCACCTTGATCGCCATGTCCGGGTTGTAGAACGCATAGCGGTTGCGGCCGGCGGTTTTGGCTTCGTACATCGCGGTGTCGGCACGTTGCAGCAGCAGCTCGGCATTCGCGCCGTCCTCGGGAAACATGGCGATGCCGATGCTGGAGCTGATGTGGAACAGTTGCCCGCCGGCCCATATCGGTTGCGCCATCGCTGCGCGCAGCTTCTCGGCCACGGAAATGACCGGGGCGCTGTTCTCGATGTTCTCAAGGAGCACAACAAACTCGTCGCCGCCCAGCCTTGCAGCGGTATCGCCGTTGCGGATGCAGGCGAGCATGCGGGTGGCGACTTCACACAGCACCAGATCGCCGACGGAATGGCCGTGAGTGTCGTTGATTCGCTTGAAGTGATCGAGATCCATGAACAGCAGTGCCAGCCGGGCCTTGTTCCGATTGGCGCGGCTGGAGGCCTGTGCCATTCGGTCCAGCAGCAGCAGGCGATTGGGCAGCTCGGTGAGCGTGTCGAAGTGCGCCAGCTTGCGCAGCTCCTCCTGCGTGCGGCGCAGTTCCGTGAAGTCCGACAGGATGCCGATGATCTGGGCTCCGTCGCGCGGTCCGGCCTTGACCAATCGCAGCGACAGGCGCGCCGGAAACACCTCTCCGCTGGGGCGAATGATGCGCAGTTCGCCCTGCCAGCTGCCCTCGCGCTCCACGGTGCTCCACAGCTTGATGTGTTC
>JALYJV010000107.1 GCA_030775105.1 Pseudomonadota bacterium
GGCGCCGGCCGCATCATCGACATCAGCGATGAAACGCAACCGGCGGTGATCTCCAACCTGCGCCTGGAAGTGCACGAGCCGGAGAACCGCGACGCGATCGCGGGTGATCCTGGCGCCCTCCTGCCGATCCAGGGCTATGCCGGCCACTACTGCAATATCCCGACGCGGGTGAATCCCGACATCGCGGCGTGCAGCATGATCGTCTCAGGCCTGCGCATCTTCGACATCCGCGATCCGAAGAAGCCGCGTGAGATCGCCTACTTCAACGCACCGGTGAATCCGCGCGTTACGCCAATCTTTGAAGCCAGCAACTGGGCGATGTCGAGCCCGTCGTTCGCGCTCGACCGCAAGGAAATCTGGTACACGGACGGTTACGGCGGCTTCTACGTCGTGCGCGTCACCAACGGCGTTTGGTGACGCACTGCGCCGCATGACGACTGTGGACAGGGATATCGACCCCGGCGCATGGGACGAGCTGCTGCAGCTCTTCGGCCGCGACGGCGTCGCCGAAATGCTCGATGCGCTGCAGCGCGATCTTCCGGTGCAGCAGGAGCGCCTTGCCGATGCGCTGGCTGCCGACAATCGCAGCGCACTGAAGAGCATTGCGCACAGCCTTCGCGGCGTGGCGCTGCAGTTCGGCGCAGCGGCGCTTGCGCAAAGCTGTGGCGACGTCGAACAGTCTGCAGCCGGCCAGATGCCCACAGCGCAGCTCGGCACCGACACCGTGCATCTGCTGGATGGCTACGTCGCGCTGCTGCGCAGCCTGCAGGACGTGCTGCATGACGCCTGACGCGCCGCAGCCACGCATCTCGCGCCGCAGCCTGGCGCTGTGCGCACTGGTGCTGATCGCGAGCCTGCTGCTGGCCTGGCAGACCGCGCGCGTCATCGAACAGCACCAGCAGGCGCGCTTCGACTATGAGGTGCAGCGCATCGAGTCGGCGATCGAGCAGCGCATGAACGCCTATGTGCAGGTGCTACGCGGCGCGCGTGGCCTGTTCGAAGCCTCGACGCATGTCAGCCGCGAGGACTGGCGCATCTACGTCACGCAACTTGAACTACCTGAACGGTACCCGGGCATCCGCGCGATGACCTATGTGCCGAAAGTAATGCCGGAAGAACTGCCAGCATTCATTGAAGCGGTTCGCAAAGAATCCACGGCGGGATTCACAAATCCCGATGTCCTGAGGCAATTCGAGCTGCGCGCGCCACCGCCGCCCATCAGGCCGACGATACCCGCAGTGCACGCGCCGGTGCTTTACACAGAGCCCCTGACAATTGACAGAGAGCGCGCCGTGGGGATTGACATGATGCGCGATGTCGGCCGTCGCCTCGCGCTGGAAGCGGCGCTGGCCAACAACGATGCGGTCATCTCTCCGCGTCTGCGCCTTTTCCAAATCAGCGGCACGCAGGTCGGCTTCATCGCATTCATGGCAGCGCACCGCGATCAGCGTCATATCGGCTGGGTGAATACCAACTTTCACGCCGAAGCCTTTATGCAGGGACTGATGCCCGAGGGCAGCGGGGGTCTGGAGTTCGAGATTTACGACGGAGACCGGAGCGATCCGGATGCCCTGCTCTATTCGACGGCCGGCGTGAGCGCGGACGGCGAACCTTTGTCGCTGAGTATCAGCGCGCCAGCGGACTTGCAAGCTACCGTGCTGCTGCCGATGCCCGGGCGCAGCTGGACCGCACACTTCCGCAGTAAGCCGGGCTTCGTGACGCCCATCGAGCGGGCTGTTCCGTGGCTGGTCGCCTTTGGCGGCCTGATGGCGGCGCTGCTGCTGTACGTGATCGCACGCGCCAGCGCGCAGTGGCAGGCGCAGGCCGGCCAGCTTGCAGCGCAAGCGGAGGGGCTGCGCGAGGCACGCGCTGCTGCTGACGCCGCGAATCAGTCGAAGAGCAACTTCCTCGCCAACATGAGCCATGAGATCCGCACGCCGCTGAATGCGATTCTCGGCACCTCCGAACTGCTTGGCGACACGACGCTGGATCGTGATCAGCGCCTGAGCCTCGACACGATCCAGCAGAGCGGCGATCACCTGCTCGGCGTGATCAACGACATCCTCGACTTCAGCAAGGTCGAGTCCGGCATGCTGGAACTGGAAAGCACAGTGTTCGAACTGCGCCGCGTCGTCGAGGAGGCGCTGGAGCTGGTCGGGCACAAGGCTGCGCAGAAGCGGCTTGATCTCTCCTGCGATTTCGCACCGGGCACGCCGGAGATGGTGCGCGGCGACGCGGCGCGCGTGCGGCAGATCCTCGTCAACTACCTGTCCAATGCGATCAAGTTCACCGAGGCCGGCGACGTCGCCGTCGAGATCAGTGCGCAGCCCGTCGAGGCGGCACGTCATCGTTTCCGCATCGCGGTGCGCGACACCGGTATCGGCATTCCGGCAGAGCGGCTCGACCGTCTGTTCAAGTCCTTTAGTCAGGTCGACGCGTCGACCACCCGCCGCTACGGCGGCAGCGGCCTGGGTCTGGCGATCTGCAAGCGGCTTGCAGAACTCATGGGCGGCGAGGTTGCGGTCGACAGTCATCCGGGGAGGGGCTCGACGTTCTCGTTCAGCTTCGTTGCCGCCACCGATCCGGCGTGGCAAGCCCAGCAGCGTCCGGACCTCGACGTGCTGCACGGCAAGCGCGTGCTGATCGTCGACGACAACGACACCAACCGCCGCATCCTGCGCCGCACCGCGCAGGAATGGGACATGCAGACCGCCGACACGGCGTCACCGCAGGAAGCGCTGGCACTGATCGAACGCGGCGAGCCCTTCGATCTCGCGGTGCTCGACTACTTCATGCCGGAGATGGACGGGGTCGTGCTGGCCGCGGCCATCCGTCGCCACCGCAGCCACAAGGCGCTGCCGTTGCTGCTGCTCAGCAGCGCGCGCCAGACCAGCGCAGGGATGGAAGACTTCGACCTCGTGCGCGTCAAGCCGCTGCGCCGCAGCGGCCTGCTCGACGCCTTTCTCGATCTGCTGGTGCCGGCGCAGGCAGCGCATCCGGTCCCGGCGCCTGTCGTGCGCGAAAGCGATCTTCCGCCGCTGCGCATCCTCCTGGTCGAGGACAACGCGATCAACCGCCAGGTCGGCACGCGCATGCTCGAATCGCTCGGCTATCGCGCTGATGTCTGCGAGAACGGCGCCGAAGCGGTCGAAGCGGTGCGCCGCCAGTCCTATGATCTGATCCTGATGGACATCCACATGCCGGTCATGGACGGCCTCGAAGCCACGCGCCGTATCCGTGCGATGACTGACATCGCGCAGCCGCGCATCTTCGCGATGACCGCCAGTGTGCTCGACGACGAGCGCCAGGCCTGCGTCGACGCCGGTATGGACCGCCACCTTGCAAAACCTTTCCGCCGCCACGAGCTGGAGAAGGCGTTGCGCGACGCGGCAAGCGGATAGACTGCGGCGCACATTAGGGGAATCAGCGGCATGGACGCAGGCATACACACCATCATCATTGCTGACGATCATCCGCTGTTCGGCGTCGCGCTGCGCCTGGGTGTGCAACGTGTCGCGCCGGACGCAGAGGTGATCGAGGTCGACTCGTTCGCGGCGCTGCGCGACGCGGCCCATCGTCACCCCAACACCAGTCTCGTGCTGCTCGACCTGATGATGCCGGACGTCGAGGGCCTGTCCGCGCTGCAGTTCCTGCGCGACGAGTTTCCACGGCTGCGCGTGGCCATCGTCTCCGGCGCGCCAGCGCAGACCTGGGTGCGCGCCGCCGAAGCGCTGGGTGCAGTGGCATTCGTGCCGAAATCGACGGCGCCAACACAGACCCAGAACATCCTGCGCACGCTGCTCGAGGGCGGCAGCTGGTGGCCCGAGCCGAAAACCATCAGTGCAGCGGCTGACAGTGTGGATTCGCGGATCGAGCGACTGTCGCGCCAGGAACTGCGCATCCTGCTGCGCATCAAGGACGGCAAGCTCAACAAGCAGATCGCCGATGAACTCAGCATTGCCGAGTCCACCGTCAAGACCCACATCACGATGCTGCTGCGCAAGCTCGACCTGCAGAGTCGCACCCAGGCGGCGGTGCTGGCGCAGCGGGTGCTGACGGGGAGCTAGCGAGGTCTTCTACGCGATCTTGCTGACCTCGACCGCGAGGCCGTTCAGTGCGGCGTTGCCGGACAGCGCGTCGACGTAGAGATCATCGGTCAGGTCGTTAACACTGACGCCGGGATGAGCCTGCGCGACCGGCATGCGCACACCGTCGCGTGCATGACCCCAGCCGTGCGGCAGGCTGACGACGCCAGGCATCATCTCGTCGGAGGCGGCGACTTCGACTTCGATCTCGCCGACGCGTGAGCGCACACGGACGCGACTGCCTTCGTCGAGTCCGCGCACGGCGAAGTCGGCCGGGTTCATCAGCAGCTGATGGCGCGGCTTGCCTTTGACCAGGCGATCGAAGTTGTGCATCCACGAGTTGTTGCTGCGCACATGACGGCGGCCGATTAGGCGCAGGCTCTTGTCTGCGTCCTGGCCGAGCAGCTCGCGCTCTGCGCGTTGCAGATCCTGCAGCAGATGTGCCGGTGCGGCGGCGATGCGCTTGTCCTGGTGATGCAGGCGCGCCGGCATTGACGGCTCCAGCGGGCCGATGTCGATGCCGTGCGGGTACTCCTTGAGTTTCTTCAGGCTCAGGCCCAGCGGATGCTTGCGGCCGTCGCCGTAGGGTCCCATGCGCAGGCCCATGTCCATGATCTGGTCGGGGCGCAGCGGCATCGGGGGCTTGCCGTCGAGCCGGGCGGCGAGGCGCTTGCCGAGTTCGGTGAAGATCTCCCAGTCGTGCAGCGTGCCGGCTTCGCGTTCGACGACCGGCTCGCTGTAGCGCGCGGTGTTGCGCACCGCGAAGTGATGGAAGATGACGTCGTAGTGATCGTGCTCGACGCCGCAGGTCGGGGGCAGGATGACATCGGCGTGCTGGGTCGTCTCGTTGATGTAGATGTCGAAGGCGACCATGAAGTCGAGCGACGCGAGCGCGGTGTCGAGCTGGCGCCCGTTCGGTGTCGACAGCACCGGGTTGCCGGCGATGGTGACCAGCGCGCGGATCTGGCCTTCGCCAGGCGTGAGGATTTCCTCGGCGAGCGTTGCGACCGGCAGCTCGCCGGCGAACTCCGGCAGCTGTCGCACGCGGCTGTGCCAGGCGCCGTAGTGGCCGGGCTTGGTGTCGGGCGTGTCGACGGTGTCGACCGCCGGAGCGGTGAACAGCGCACCGCCGCGACGGTCGAGATTGCCGGTGACGAGATTGATCAGCTGGATCGCCCACTGGCACAGCGTGCCGTAGGCCTGCGTCGAGACGCCCATGCGGCCGTAGCAGACCGCGTTGCCGGCAGCGGCGAAGTCGCGTGCGGTGCGGCGGATCGTCGCGGCGGCGATGCCGGTTGCGCGTTCGGCGCGTTCGGCGCTGAAGCCACTGATGGCGGCGCGCACCGTGTCGAGTCCGTCGGTGAACTCGGCGAGCCGCTCGGGCCGATACAGGTTCTCCTCGAACAGGGTGTTCAGCAGCGCGAACAGAAACAGCACGTCGCTGCCGGGGCGGATGAAGTGATGCTCGTCGGCGACCGCCGCAGTTTCCGAGCGGCGCGGGTCGATGACGACCATGCGTCCGCCGCGCGCCTGCAGCGCCTTCAGGCGGTTGCGGAAGTCCGGCACCGTCATCAGGCTGCCGTTTGACGCCAGCGGATTCGCGCCGAACACGAGGAAGTACTGCGTGTGGTCGATGTCGGGAATCGGTAGCAGCAGCTGGTGCCCGTACATCCAGTACGCGACGAGCTGGTGCGGCAGCTGGTCGACCGAGGTCGCGGAGAACCGCGAGCGCGTCTTCAGCGGGCCGAGCAGCGCGCTGGAGTGGGTCATGTTGCCGTAGTTGTGCACGCTCGGATTGCCGGAGTACGCGGCAATCGCGTTGTTGCCGTACTTCTCGCGCACGGCGAGCAGGCGGTCGACGACGAGGTCGAAGGCCTCGTCCCAGCCGATCTGCTGCCAGTCGTCACCGACACGCTTGACCGGCCGGCGCAGGCGCGCCGGGTCCTCGTGCAGATCCTTGAGCGCGACGGCCTTGGGGCAGATGTGGCCGCGCGACAGCGGATCTGCATCGTCGCCGCGGACCGAGATGATGCGGTTGTTCTGCACCTTGAATTCTAGGCCGCAGATCGCCTCGCAGAGATTGCAGGCGCCGTAGCGGGTCTGCACGGCACTATCGACGTTTTCGCCCATGTTCTCCTCGCAACCGCCGCTGGGGGACGCCGCTAGTCTACAGAGCGGCCGCTATCGCTGGGCGTTGGTCACGGCAATCGTCGGTGGCGGCCCTAGCCGGTGAACTCCACCGTCGCATTGAACGCGTAGCCCTGGCCGCGCGCCGCGGCCAGCGGCAGGCGCACCCGGCACAGGGATTCCACTTTCTTGCGCAGGCGCGAGACGGTGACATCGAGGTTGCGTCTGAACGATTCCATCTGCGGGCGGTTCAAGGCGGTGAGCAGGTCTTCGCGGCTCGCTACCTCGCCCTGGCGCTCGAACAGACAACGCACCAGCTGCGCCTCCGCCAGCGAGAGCTGGGCGGTGCGCCCGTTGGGCGCTAGCAAGGTCCAGCGCGCGGTGTCGAAGGTCCAGCAGGCGCCGCCTGCGAAGTCTGCATCCGGTGGCGAAAGCCGTTCATGCAGCCGCGACAATGCGGACTCGAGTGCCTGACGATTGACCGGCATGACCACGCAGCGGCCGTCTGCAGACACGGTTTCATCCGGCCGCGTTGCATCACCGGTCATGATCAGCACCATGCCCGTTGCCGGGGCCGCGCTCAGAGCTGCTGCGATGCTGTCGTCCCGGTCGGAGAGCGTCGCAGTCACGGCGCCGATCGCACTCAATCGCTGAACCCCCAGCTCTTGCTTGCCACGTTCGCGGTCGACGCCACGGGCGTCGATGCCAATCGCGGCGAGCACGCTGCACAGTGTTTCGCGCAGATGTTCGTCGTCCTCAATCACCAGTCCGCGAAGGTTCATGGCAGCCTGCGGCATCCGCAGTACCGCGCTCACCAGCTCACTCCGAAGCCGACGCCGACCGAGTTCTCGCTGCCGCTGAAGCTGCCGCCGAAAGTCAGTATGGAATAGTCATTGACCTGCTGCTGCAGGCCGATCGCCATCGCCTCGCTGCCGCCCATGTTGCCGAGGCCGAGCGCGATGCGCGTATCGCCCTTGAGCGCCGATGCGGCGGCGCTGGCCTGGACCTGAGCTGCGCCGATCGCGCCGATGCGATCCATGCGCACGCGGACCTGGCGCAGATCCTGGGTGATCCGGGTATCGAGCTCATCGATCGTCACGCTCAGTTCGGCAAAGCGCCCGTCGGTGTAGCGCTGCGCCGACGCGAGGGTCTGCTGATCGGAAGTCAGCATCTGGTTGAGGTTGACCGCATCGGTGTCCCGGGTGCCGGTCGCGACGTTGGTCACACGGCGCTGGTTGCTCGCGCTGCCGACCGACACGGTGTTGGCTTCGTCCGCCACCGAGGCATTGCCGAGCGCGACGCTGTTGTCGGCCGTGGCCTGGGCGTTGTTGCCGACCGCGACCGCGAACTCGCCGGTGGCGGATGCGTTGTCGCCGATGGCGGTGGTGTTGTTACCCAGCGCCTGTGCACCGGTGCCGACCGCGACCGAGGACTGCGCCACCGCGCCGCTGCCGATCGCCACCGAGTTCGATTCCACCGCCGTTGCGTTCGCGCCGAGTGCGATGCCACCGGCGGACTGCACCAGGGCGTTGCTGCCGATGGCGATGCCGTTGATCGCATCGGCTTCGACGACCGAGTTGGCACCGCAGTTGATCGAGCCCTGCGCATCGCCGCGGCCGCAGAAGGCCGCCGTATCTTCGGCCAGGTCCAGCGCCGTATCCGCAGTGCCCTGGGCAGTTTCGACACGCTGGTCCAGCACTGCAATCTCGCCTTCGTTGCGGGTCACGCGGACATCCAGGTCGGCGATATCTGCGGTGTTCTGGATGATCGTCGTCTCGGCGCTGCTCAGGCGCGAGTCAAGTCCATCGACTTCGTTCTCGACCGAAGTCACGCGCCCCTGCAGTTCGTCGATCTCGACCTCCGCCGTGTCCACGCGCGTGTCGAGCGCGCCGATATCGGCGGTGTTCTGCACGATGTCCGCCGTGTTCTGCGCGATATCGCTTTCGTTGGTCGTTACGCGTGTGTCAAGAGCGTCGATGTCTGCGCTGTTCTGCGCGATGTCGCTTTCATTGGTGGTCACGCGGCCTTCGAGTGCGCTGATGTCATCTTCCGCTGTCGTCACCCGCGTATCCAGATCGGCGATGTCGGTTGTGTGCTGCAGGATCGTGATCTCGGCGGTATCGAGACGCAGGTCCAGGCCGACGATATCCGCCGTGTTCTGCGCAATGTCGGCTTCGTTGGCCGTCGTGCGTATCTCAAGCGCATCGATATCACCTTCGGCCGTCGTCACGCGCGTGGTGAGCGAGCCGAGGCTCGTCGTCAGGCCGCTGATGTCGGCAGTGTTCTGAGCGATGCCGGATTCGGCCGTATCCAGCCGGCTATCCAGGCCGTTGACCACGGTAGTGGTGTTGGCAACCGTGGCCTCCAGCGTATCGACTCGGCCGTCGAGCGCGTTGATCGCGCTGGTGTTGGCGGCCACGTTCTGGTTCGTGGCAAACAACTGCGAGCCGTTCACCGCGTCGGTGCTGGTGGCACTCAGCGCGCCTTCGTCCACGTTGACGATGCGGCGCTCATTGCCTGCAGATCCCACCGACACCGTGTTGGCCACGCTAGCGACCGAGCCCTGGCCCAGCGCAACGCTGTTCGCCGCGGTGGCTGACGCGCCCGTTCCCATCGCAATCGAATCGACGCCTGCCGCCGCGACGCTGGCATTGCGGCCGATGGCGATGCCGTTGGTGGCGCCCGCTGCT
>JALYJV010000108.1 GCA_030775105.1 Pseudomonadota bacterium
CTGATCATCTGGTCGACGGGCTACGATGCGACCGATGGCCTGATCTCCTACCCGGTTGTCGGTCGTGGCGGCCAGACACTATCGCAGGCATGGGAGGAGTTTCCGCGCGCCTATCTCGGGATAACGATTCCGGACTTCCCGAACCTGTTCATGATGCTGGGCCCCAACACTGGCATCGGACATACCTCCGGGATCTTCGTGATCGAGTCCCAGATCAACTACATCATTGATGCACTGAAGCGCCTGGAGCGCTCGGGCAAACAAACCGTTGAAGTGCGTCGCGACGCTGAGAACGCGTACACCCAGATGATCCACTCCGAGATGGAGCGCACGGTGTGGAAGTCGGGTGGATGCTCAAGCTGGTACATGAGCAAGAGCGGTCATGTGACGGCGATCTTCCCAGGCTTCAGCTTCACCTACTACGGACTCGCCCGGCGGTTCCGCTCCCAGCATCACGTACTCTCCTGATCTCGGGAGAAGACCATCATGAGTAAACGCCTGATCCTTGCGCTTGCGGCTGCCGTCGCCGCCAGCGCCGTCGCACTCACCTACCCCGACATCGGTGGCATTGCCTATCGGCTGGATACGCGAATCGAGTCTTTTTCTTATGGCCTTCACAAGGAGGTCATCGATGTTGGCAACAGCCGAATGATGAGCTACCAAGGTGGTCCCGCCGACGCTCCTGAAGCAATCGTAATGATCCATGGCTTCAGCGCCGACAAGGACGTGTGGATGCGCTTCGCGCGCCATTTCACGGATCGCTATCGGGTGCTAATCATCGATCTTCCGGGTCACGGCGAGACCCCCTTCGACTCCGCGCTGCACTACGACGCTGCTAGTCAGGCACTGCGCGTCGTTCGGGCGATGGAAGCTCTTGGCATCCAGCGCGCGCATATCGTCGGCAATTCCATGGGCGGTTTCATAACAGCTAGGATTGCCCTGGATCATCCGGAGCGCACTCGCTCGGCAACGCTGATAGATGCGTCCGGAGTGCATTCATCCGAACCGAGCGACATGGATCGGATGCTGGCAGCAGGCGGCCGCAATCCATTCCAGATCGCCAATATCGCGGAGTTCGACGAGTTCTACGCGATGACGATGGCAAAAGCGCCGTGGGTTCCACGCATGACGCTGGACTACATGGCTCAGCGCTATATCAGTCAGCGGGAACAACTCGCGCGCATCTTCCACGATAGCGCCAATGGGGGATTTCTCGACGGGAACCTCGGTGAGATCCACGTGCCTGTACTCGTGATCTGGGGTGCCAAAGATCGCCTGGTGCACGTCAGTGCGGCTCGGCGCTGGGCCACCGGCATCGTCGGCGCCGAAACGATCATCTATCCCGATCTTGGGCACATGCCGATGGTCGAGGATCCCGAGCGCAGCGCCAATGACGTGCTCGACTTCATTGAAAGACATGTCAGCTAGCGATAAATGATTGTCTGCTCGTGTCAACAACGGCAAGTGCCTGATCCAGATACTGCCTCCCATTCCTGGAGAGAACCCAATGAAAAAAATCCTTGTTGTTGGTGCCGGAGCAGTCGGCGCCGTTTACGGCTGGCACCTGCACCGCGCAGGGCACGAAGTGCACTTCTTCGTCAAACCAAAGTACCGCGACTCGGTATCCTCGGGCCTCACGCTGCATCGCCTGCGGTATCGCGCTACGCAAAGCGAAGTCTGGAGCGGGTTGCGCGTTGTGACCGATCCAGCTGCCGTAGCACGCGAACACTGGGATCAGGTGTGGCTCACACTGTCGTCGGACGCACTGCGCGGCGAACTCGCTGCACAGCTGCTCGCAGCGATCGGGACGGCAACCGTTGTTTGCCTTCAGCCCGACCTTGAGGATGCCGACTACGTCCGCACGCGCGTCAGCGCACCGGAGCAGGTGGTCCACGGACTCATCACGCTCATCAGCTATCAGTCGCCGCTACCAGGGGAGGCGGGGCCGTCGGGCATCGCTTATTTCCTGCCGCCGTTCACGCCGACGCCGCTTTCCGGAACGCCGGAGCGGGTGAGCGGCGCGGTCGATGCACTGAGCGCCGGCGGTATGGCCGCGCGTGCTGTTGCCGACGTGGCGCCCACCGCGGCGGCGGCGACTGCGCTCATGCAGCCGCTGATTGCTGCGCTGGAAGTCGGCCGCTGGCGCTTGTCCGCCATGCCGGGCAGTGAGCCTCTGCGCATGGGTCTGCATGCGGTGCGTGAAGCACTGGCGGTCGCGCGGCAGACCGCTGGAGCGCGGACGGCTGGATTCCTTCCGTTGCTCCAGCCCTGGACATGGCGGTTGCTCCTGCCTCTTGCGGCGCGCCTGCTGCCGCTGCCGTTACAGCCCTATCTGCACTACCACTTCTCCAAGGTCGGTGTTCAAACGCGACTGATGCTGGAGACGTATATCCGCCTCGGCCGGTCACGCGGCCTTGAGACGAAGGCTTTGCAGAGCCTGCGGCAAGCGTTGCCAACTCTCTGATTCGGAGAACCTGAAATGTTGAAGTCATTCCTGGGCGGTGCAGTACGCGTCGGAATCAAACCAATCTTGCGCTCAAACTTCTCCGTCGGATTCCAGCGCTTCTGGGTCAACGGACTGACCTCCATGCTGCCCGCACCGCGGGGAACGCGGGTACTCCGGCAAACCATGGCTGGTCTGTCGGCAGAGCGCGTGAGTGTCGGCGAACCCTCAGCCGGCCTCGCGATTCTTTATTTGCATGGAGGTGGTTACAACATCGGATCTGCGCGTGGCTACCGCGTCATCACGGGTCGCTTCGCGCGAGCGGCACAAACCTCTGTCTACACTCCGGACTACAGGCTAGCGCCTGAGCATCCTCATCCTGCGGCTCTTGAAGACGCGGTCGCTGCCTACCGATGGCTGGGAGAACAAGGCGTGCGCCGCATCGCGCTGGCGGGCGACTCGGCCGGCGGCGGGCTTGCACTTGCCACCGCACTTGCCCTGCGCGATGCCGGCGATCCGATGCCGATCGCGCTTGCGCTGATTTCCCCGTGGACTGATCTCGCTGCCTATGGCGAGACGATCAAGACCCACGCAGCGCGTGACCCATCGCAGTCTCCTGACGGGCTTGCCAGATGGGCACGAAACTATGCGAACGGCCTGCCTCTCGAGCATCCGCTGTGCTCTCCCCTCTACGCCGACCTGAGAGGATTGCCGCCGATCCTGGTCCATGTCGGAAGTGAGGAGATCGTTCTCAGCGATTCCTTGCGGCTCCGAGATCGCGCAAGCGCCGCCGGCGTGGACATCCAGATTCGCGAGTTCGAGGGTCTTTGGCACGACTTCCAGCTTCACGCGGGCATGCTCGCGGAAGCCGAGGAGTCGCTCAAGGAACTGGCGCAGTTCCTGAGCCGGCATCTGCGCGAAGATGTGTAGAGGACTCTCGAATGACGACTTGGCTCGAGTTTTTCGTTGTCTCCGTGCTCCTCGGCATCCTGATGGAAATACTGGCGCACAGGCTGCGGCTGTGGATCTACACGCCACCGCGCATGGTAGTGGTCAACGTTCTCGTCACTGTCGGGCTGCTGTTTGGCACGCTTGCCTGGCTGGCTGAAGGCGCCTCTCTGCCGATCCAGTTTCTGTGCGGCGCACTTGTCGGCATTGCGTACGAGGCGCTGAATTTCGCTGGGCTCAATGCCTGGACTTTCCCCGGCAGCAAGCTCTGGTTCCTGAAGGGCAGGATAGCCTTGATGATTGGAGTGGGCATGGCTTGGGGCCTGTATCCCGTGCTGACCACTCTGCTAATCCGCTTGCTGGAGCGATCATGATCTCGACCAGCCTACCCCGACTCAAGTCGCCCACGGTCCGCACCGTAACCCGCCTGATCTGGAACGCTTTCGCTGGCCCAATGCGTGATCCGGTGGGGATTCTCTTGGGCAGCGCCATCGTCGCTCTGCTGCTGTGGGGCTATCACGGCAACCTCGAACTGCTTGGGATGGTTTGGGACGGTTGGACCGGACCGGGCAGCGATCCGTCGGCACGTGCGAGGATCATCGAGGGAGTGCCATGGGACCAGGAGTGGCTTAGTTTCTGGGTGGGTACCCTGCTGGTCGTCGGCATCCCCGCGATTGTGATCAGGCAAGTGTTCAAGATGCGGCTGCGCGACTTCGGTCTTGGCTTGCCGCCGCGCGGTCTCCGCAAGCTCGCGCTGATGGCGGCGATCGGACTTCTCGTCGTTTGCTTCGGCACGTTCTATCTGTATGGGAACGACCCGGCGATGGCCTCGACGTACCCGTTCTACCGCGACTTCGACGGAGTCGGCCAGTTCCTGGTCTACGAACTTGGATATCTGCCGTTCTTCCTCGCGATCGAGTTCATCTTCCGCGGCTACCTGCTCTTCGGCATGTTTCACTTGCTTCCGACAGGAAGGGAGTCTGCTGGTGGTGCAAGCGGGATGTGGCAACTCCACCACTTCGACTGGCGGATCCTGGTCCCTATGCTCGCTTACACGGCATGGCACCTCGGCAAGCCACTGCCGGAGTTGTGGGGAACTCTGTTCTGGGGTCCGGCTGCCAGCGCGATCGTTCTCGCGACTCGCTCAATTTGGCCCGTCGTCATCGTCCACTGGCTGCTCAACGTGTGGATGGATCTCGTGATCTGGCAACAGTGGTAAGAACCCATCGGGAATTTCATGAACGCTTCCACTCATCATCCTCACAAATCCGATTGCGCCCTGATCACCGGCGCCTCCGCTGGCATTGGTGCCGAGTTCGCACGAACCTTCGCTCGACACGGGCACAGCCTGATCCTGGTCGCACGACGTGCCGACAAACTCGAAGCACTGGCGCAGGAACTGCGGCAGCAATACAGGATCGCGATTGAAGTTATCCCGCAGGATCTCGGCCAAGCCGGGGCGGCCGAGAAGCTGCATCAGGAGGTCACGCAGCGCGGACTTGCGGTCAACATCCTGGTCAACAACGCGGGCCTGCTTTGCCGTGGCGCCTTTGCGGAGACTGATCTGGCGGAACAACAGGCCTTGCTTCAACTCAACATCACTGTGCTGACGGAACTGACGCACCGCTTCCTGCCGGCCATGGTCGAGCGCGGTCACGGCCGCATTCTCAACCTCGCGTCGAGCGCAGCGTTCCAACCGTTGCCTTGGACTGCCACTTATGCGGCGAGCAAGGCTTACGTGCTGTCGTTCTCCGAAGCCCTGTCCATCGAGGTGAAGCACCGAGGCGTGTCGGTCACCGCTCTATGTCCAGGCTTCACGGAAACCGACATGATCGCCCAGGATGGAGCCAAGACTTTCAAGATTCCCGGAGTCAGGAATCTGACCCCCGCGAAGGTTGCTGAGCAAGGCTACGCGGCCTGCATGGCAGGCACGCCGGCATACATCAATGGCAGCATCAACCGCTTACTGATTCTGATGGGCCAGCACCTACCGCGCTGGTTGCAACGCCTTTCGGCTGAGTGGTTCGCACGGGTCGCCATGCGCTGACCGCAAGTTGGGAGCAGAGAGTCGACGTCCACTTCTGAACAATGCAGCTCTTCCCTACGCGCGATAAAGGCACGTCGTCATCGCGGCTGAAGCAATACAGCGATTCGCACACCGTAGCGAAATTAGTCCAGTTCAGAAACGACGGACCATCACCCCGCTTCAGCAGCCCTCGCCAGCGCATCTCTCAGCTTCTGCACCTGCTGATTCAGGGCCGTGATCTCTTTGACCGTCATTCCTGACTTACGCAGCAGCGCATCGGTCAGACAGCCGGTCTGCTTTTGCAGGTCTCTGCCCTTCTTGACGAGACTCACGGTGACCTGCCGTTCATCCTCTGGATTGCGTTGACGGGATAGAAAGCCCGCCTGCTCCAGGCGTTTCACGAGCGGAGTGATGGTGCTCGGCTCCAGCGACAACCGGTTGGCGATCTCCGTGATGGTCTGCCCGTCCTCTTCCCAGAGTACGCTCAGCACCAGGTATTGCGGGTAGGTGATCCCCAAGCCGTCGAGCATCGGCTTGTAGGTCCGGTTAATCGCGATGCTGGTCCCATAAAGGGAGAAGCAAAGCTGGCTATCCAGCGAAATCCGATCAGGCGCGGCCATGGTTACTCACTAAATTTTGAAGCACATCAGTACATTACCACGACATTAGTTATCGCGGCAATGTTTGGCTTGACATGCATTTCGGATTCCCTGAATATTACTTATCGCGATAATGTTTATCGCGTATAGATAAACCTCTCATTCAATCTCAAGGAGTAATGACATGAACAAGTTCCGCACCCTGCTGGTCTCCGCCGCTGCCCTGCTGGTTTCCGCTGGCCTGGCCCCGGCTCACGCTGCCGCCCCTGAAGGTATCAAGAATGTTGTGCTGGTCCACGGTGGCTTTGTCGACGGTGCTGGCTGGGAGGGCGTCTATGAGATCCTGAAGAAGGATGGCTACAACGTCAGCATCGTCCAGAACCCGACGCTCTCGCTCGCTGACGACGTCGCTGTTACTCAGCGTGCGATCGAACAGGCTGACGGTCCCGTGGTGCTGGTTGGCCACTCCTATGGGGGTGTCGTCATTTCCGAGGCCGGCAACCACGCCAAGGTGAAGAGCCTGGCCTACATTGCCGCGTTTGCGCCGGACGTCGGTGAGTCCGTGAATACGCTTATCGCCAACCCTGTGCCGGGCGCGCCAGTGCCGCCGATCTTGCCGCCCAAGGACGGCTTCCTGCTGCTCGATCGCGCGAAGTTCGCTGATTCGTTTGCGGCGGATGTAGATCCGGCCACGGCGGCCTTTATGGCGGACTCGCAGGTTCCTTGGGGCGTGGCCGCATTGACGGGCGCCGTCAGCCGGCCTGCCTGGGC